>CANFQR010000142.1 GCA_947449125.1 Bacteroidota bacterium
ACCAGAAGGCGGTGGACCTTTAAACGATGACCCTTTAATCTCTGCAAAAAGAGAGCTTAAAGAAGAGACAGGAATTGTCGCGGGAAAATACAGAGAATTAACCCGAATGCATACTAGCAACTCGGCAACAGATGAACTTGCAATTATTTACATAGCTCAAGATTTGACTTTCACAAATCCTGAGCCGGAAGAAAATGAAGACCTTCAAGTAAAAAAAGTACCATTTAATACGGTATTTGAAATGGTTATGAATGGCGAAATTACCGACTCATTAACTATGATTGCAGTTCTAAAAACTAAAATATTAATTAATGAAGGCAAATTATAACTTAGATGTATGATTTTAGTCTTAAATTTATAACAACATCATATACTAAAATTTAATAATTACTTTTGCTGTTTTTACCATGAAAGCACTTGTTCAAAATTTCACAAACCAATTAAGAGAAGCTAAGTCTATTGCCGAAAAAGCAGTTTTAGCTCCATCGAGTAATATTGAAAACATTATTATTAGCGGCTTAGGGGGCTCTGGCATTGGAGGAACTATCATTTCCGAACTAATTTCAGACTCTTGCAAAGTACCAATTATAGTTAATAAAGATTACTTTATACCAGCTTTTGTTAACTCAAAAACATTACTCATAATTTCTAGTTATTCCGGAAATACAGAAGAAACACTAAGCGCATTCAATCTGGCCATATCTAAAAACGCACAGATAATTTGCATTACAAGCGGTGGTAAAATTTTAGAACTTGCCAAACAACATCAACTTGAATTTATAGAAATCCCAGGTGGTTATCCACCTCGTTCATGCATAGGTTATTCTTTAGTTCAATTAATAAAAGTCCTTGTTAATAAAGGTTTTGCCGATAAAAAATTATTTGATGATTTAGAAAAATCAATAGTTTTACTGGAAAAAGAAAACGAAGCCATTAAAACTGAATCTCAACAAATTGCTAAAAAACTTACAAATAAAATAGCTGTAATTTATTCATTAGGCTCAACTGAAGGAGTTGCTGTCAGATTTAGACAACAAATAAACGAAAACAGTAAAATGTTATGTTGGCACCATGTTTTCCCAGAAATGAATCACAATGAATTAGTTGGATGGACAACCAAAAATGAAGACCTTGTTGTTGTTACCTTTCGTACATCATTTGATTATGAGCGAACAAAAAAACGTTATGATATCTGTAAACCAATTTTTGCAAAATACTCTAACGAAGTAATTGATATAATTGCTAAAGGAGAAACAAAACTAGAACAGTTCTTATACCTTATAAATATTGGCGATTGGATTACCTGCTACATTGCCGACATACGACAAATTGATCCCGTTGAAGTAAATGTAATTGATTACTTAAAAAAAGAATTGGCAAAATTTTAGTTTTGCAAAATAAAAAAATTATATTTCAAGATCTAGGATTAATAGATTACAAAGTTTGCTGGGATTATCAGGAAAAGCTTTTTAACGAGATTATACAACAAAAAATCTCAAATCGTTACCTACCAGAAGAGAAACAAATTCCAACCAATAACTTTTTACTTTTTGTTGAACACCCTCACGTTTATACACTCGGGAAAAGCGGAGATGAAAGTAATTTGTTATTAAACGAAAAACAACTCGAAGAAAAAAAATCTTCCTTTTACAAAATAAATCGTGGTGGTGATATCACCTATCACGGACCTGGACAAATTGTGGCTTATCCTATCATAGATCTGGATAATTTTTTTACCGACATTCATAAGTATTTAAGATTACTGGAGGAAACCATAATTATTACATTAAAAGAATATGGCATTGAAGGTTATCGTAGTAAAGGTGAAACCGGTGTTTGGTTGGAACCAGAAAACAAATTACGCGCAAGAAAAATATGTGCCATGGGCGTAAGATGCAGCAGATGGGTTACCATGCATGGCTGGGGATTTAATGTAAATGCCGATCTAAATTACTTTAACAACATTATCCCGTGCGGAATTAATGATAAAACCGTTACAAGCTTAAATAAAGAACTCGGGCAAGAGATTAACATACCCGAAATAAAAGAAAAATTAATTATAAATTTCGCAAAACTATTTGAAGCAGAAATTATTTAATATGGACTTTGTTTCCTTATTAACTTCCTAAACAATTTCGGGAAATACTGTTTTATTTTAACCATCAAAATCTCTTTGCCACCAATATTAACCTCTTCCTTATTAGTTAAAATAGCTTTAATTATAATTTTAGCACACTCTTCCGAACTCATAGCGTTTTCATGGCTTTTATCCATTTTATTATGTGGTAATCCCGAAGCAGTTATAGCATTAAGTGAAACATTCGTTTTTATTTTTCCGGGGCAAACAATTAATGTTTTTATGCCAAATTTTTCTGTCTCCAAGCGGAGAGATTCAAAAAAACCATGCAATGCGTGCTTTGCGGCACTATAGGATGAGCGTAAATAAAATCCAAATTTTCCTGCAATACTGCTAATAACAATTATATGCCCGTATTTTTGACGTTTCATATATGGTAATACGGCCTTTGTTAACGCAACATAAGAAAAATAATTTACTTCCATCAATTGCCTGTCTATTTCCACGGGTGTATCTATAGCTTCGGCTCTTTGACTATAACCTCCATTGTTTATGAGCATATCAATCCTTCCAAACTTATTAATTATTTGTGCTGCTAAACCAGATGCGCTTTTAGTATCACTTAAATCAAAAGGTAAAATCATTATGTCCAAATCCGGCAAATTAATTAAAGATGCAACTCGTTTTAATTCCTCCTCTCTTCTAGCAGATAATATTAATCTTGCATTATGTTTTGAAAATTCAACGCATAAAGCCTCTCCAATACCGGAAGAAGCACCCGTAATCCAAATAACTTTATCTTTTAAGTCAATCATTATAGTTTTAATAAATCAATAATTTGTTGAGGATTAATTTTATTGATACAATTACACTCAATACCTTTCTTACAATTAACACAATCTTTATCATACACTAAATAATGGGCGTTTCTTCCAATTGGACTCCACCTTCCCGGATGCATTGGCCGTTTAGGTAAAAATAAACCGATAGCTTTTTTATTTAAGGCCGCGGCAAGATGTAACGGACCGGTACTTGCCGCAACTAAACCATCGCTCAAATTTATAAATGCAATAAATTGGTGCAAGGTTAATTTACCAGTTAAATCAGTAACAAATTTATTTTTTAGCAATTCAGGCATTAATTTACCTTCTTGCTCGGTACCACTTATAAATATTTTAAACTTATCTTTTGGTAAAAGTTCAATTAATCTTTCAAAATTATCAATCCCCCACTCTTTGGCACTTCCTTTACTTTTTGGATGTAAAATCAAATTAAATTTATCTTTATCCACCAGATTTTTAAAATCATTAGGTACTGCCGGCAGATGAGTAAAACCATAAAATTGAGAAATTTCCGGTATGGTAAATTTTGTGTTTATTTTTAAAAATTGCAGCAATTTTAAATTTAATTGTGATTCATGTAATTCTGATTTTTTACGAGACAGTTTAATTAATTTATTACATGTAAACCAATGATAAATCCTATTGGTGGTGCCAACTCTAAAAGGAACACCAGCCTTTTTAACTAAATACGCTATTTCTTTTTTCGGAAAAACATTTACAAATACATGGGCATTTATTTTTTTAATCGCTTCTACTCTATCGCTAATGGGTAACTTTTCTATTTCATCATAGTTTATAAATTCAGTTACATGTTCGCTTAAAGAAACGACATCTTTTGTGTAAGTTCTGCCTAAAAAAATTATCCTGCATTCAGGGAAATACTTTTTTAAAACACCAGCCATAGGAAGTGTTAAAACAACATCGCCAATACTGTCAGTTCGGCTTAAAACAATTTTAAAATTATTTGATAAATTATTTATGATATAATTTTTTTAATTTTTTATACTTTAAATAGGTTGCGTAGGCAGATATTTTAGAAATAAGGAAACCTGCATGTCCATCTAGAAAACCTAATTTCAAAAAATAATGATCAATAAATTTTGCAACCGGATTAACAATTAATTTAAATAAAGGCGCGCGTTTGCCGTTTTCAAAATATGCTTTCGAAGCAATAGTGGTAAAATAATCTACTTGCTTATAATGATCTTCTATTGTAT
This sequence comes from Bacteroidota bacterium, assembly GCA_947449125.1. GTDB lineage: Bacteria > Bacteroidota > Bacteroidia > B-17B0 > Aurantibacillaceae > Aurantibacillus. Next base: position 4,137 of record CANFQR010000142.1, read on the forward strand.
AATAACTATAATGTAAAATATCACCCTTTAAGTAACCAGCATTTTTATCGCCTTCAAATAACTCATACTTATCGTGTGGATTTATTCCCGTCCACTCCCCCTTAGATTTGTCCCACAAACGTAATTTTTTATCAGGATACCAACCACAATGCCTAACCCAGTGCCCGCAGTAATTAGTTAACCTATTCATATAGTAACCATCCTTGGTGAAGTTACTTTTTATTGCCATAATTGATTTCACAAGCGTTTCATCCAAAGCCTCATCAGCATCAAGCGATAAAACATATGAATTTTTAGCATACGTTACAGCTCTGTTCTTTTGTTGTATATGTCCGTCAAATGCATGCTGAAAAAAATTCACGCCGTAACGCTCGCAAATAGCCTGTGTTTTATCTTTACTAAAAGAATCAAGCACCACTATTTCATCTGCAATATCTTTGATAGATAACAAGCAGCGCTCTATATTCTTTTCCTCATTAAAAGTTATTATAACAACCGAAAGTTTTATCACATCCTAAAGTTACCAATTTTAAAAGAAAATAAAATCAAGTTATTTTAATGATTGAAATATATTCATTTTTAATCCATAATGTTATTTTTGCTATTGTGTTTAATAAACTAAAATATATTCTAAGTCAAAACCTTGTTATAAGCATTGCTATAACTGCCGCTATTCTTGTTTATTTTCAATTTTTATTTTTTGAACACATAAGTTGGGATGACCCTGAGATGGTTTTTAAAAACAAATTTGTAACATCTTTTGACTTTAAGGGGTTATTTACTAATCATTTTATAGGAAATTTTATACCTGTTACCATGTTAATGCATGCCGTAACATGGCTGCTCTTTGAAAACAACGACGGCGCCCACCATCTCATTAATATATTGTTTCATATTACCAACGGGATTTTAGTTTTCAAAATAGGAAACCGCTTATTTAAAAACAATTTTATGGCAAATATTGGAGCCGTTGTTTTTTTATTGCATCCCTTGC
>CANFQR010000143.1 GCA_947449125.1 Bacteroidota bacterium
ATGGGACCTGATGATGAGGAGACTCCCATGGCTCATACAACTAAATCAAAAATGGTTTCGGTTCAAGCATTTTATATTGATGATTCTGAAATATCAAATAATGAATACCGTCAATTTGTTTATTGGGTTAGAGATTCAATAGCAAGAAAATTATTAGCTTTCGGTTCAAATGGTAATGCTGAAGATTTTCAAATTTCTCAGGACGAATTTTTATCAATGTGGCCTATTTATAAAACGGATCAAAATTTACAAGACCCTTATATTAATTGGGATAAAAAAATAAATTGGAATAGTTCAGACGAGGACTATAGAACCGATTTGCAACCTCTATATTTACCTGAAGGCGAGAGATTTTATAATAGGAAGGAAATTGATACAAGAAAGCTAAATTATGAATATTATAGAATTGACATTAGATTAGCAGCCTCTAAAACTAATCGTTTTATTCCTAATAAATCTCCTGATATACAAGATCCATCACATGATTATAAAAAGGCAGATTATATGAATGGAGTTAGTTTAAATGATGGTCAAAATGGAGCTCCTGGTTCTCCATCTTCCTTGGTTGGCGATCCTTCAAAAGATAATAAAATACTTGGTACATATAATGTAAAAGACAAAACCTCTACAGGTGCTGGTATGCCTCAAATTGATAGAGAGCGTAATGGGGTTGATAGGTCTGTTTTTGTTATTAAGGATATCATTAATGTTTATCCTGATACATTGGCTTGGGTACATGATTATACATATTCGTTTAATGAACCATTGACTAATATGTATTTTTGGCATCCTGCATACGATGATTACCCAGTTGTTGGTGTTACATGGAAGCAAGCTAGGGCTTTTTCCATTTGGCGTTCATTATTATTAAATAACTATTTAATTGGAACCGGCCAATCTATTGTGAATGATTTTCGTTTACCTACCGAAAGTGAATGGGAATATGCTGCGAGAGGAGGTTTAGACAAGTCACCATATCCTTGGGGTGGCCCTTATATTAGAAATTCTCGTGGATGCTTCTTAGGTAATTTTAAACCGATGAGGGGTTCTTACATCGATGATGGAGGTTTTCATTCTGTATATATTTATTCTTATAATCCTAATGATTATGGTTTATATTGTATGGCAGGAAATGTTTCAGAATGGACTAGTAATGCTTTTGATGAATCTGCATATGATTTTCAGCATGATTTAAATCCTGATTATTTATATGAAGCTCAAGATAAAGATCAGAATGTTTTAAAACGTAAAGTTATAAGAGGTGGATCATGGAAAGATGTCGGATATTATTTACAAACTAGTGCTAGGTCTTATGAGTATCAAGATACAGCAAAATGTTATCTCGGATTTAGAAATGTAATGACATATTTAGGTAGAGCTAAAGGTGATGATATTTAATCTTAAAATTTTTTAGATAAACACAAAACAAACACAAAACAAACACAAAACAAACACAAAACAAACACAAAACAAACACAAAACAAACACAAAACAAACACAAAAATTATGAGTAAATTAGGAAAAGTAAAAGGTTTTAAAAGGTTTTTACATCTTGCATCTTGCATCGGAGCCGCTGTTGTTATTATGGGCGCTTTATTTAAGATTATGCATTGGCCGGGTGCTTCTGCAATGTTAATTGTTGGTTTAAGTACCGAAGCATTTTTATTTTGTTTATTTGCATCTGATATTCCTCACGAAGATGTTGATTGGACATTAGCTTATCCAGAGTTAGCAGGTATGGGTGGTCATGAAGATTCAGAAGAGGAGAAAAATAGTTTACCTGTTTCTCAGCAACTAGATAACTTATTAGCAGAAGCTAAAATAGGTCCTGAATTAATTGAAAGTTTGGGTGCAGGTATGCGAGCAATAGGAGATAATGCAGGTAAAATGGCAGATCTTAGCAACGCAACCATTGCCACCAATGAATATGTTGATAGTGTTAAAAGAGCATCAAACAATGTTTCGACATTAGCTGATACATATCAGAAAGCAGCTGATTCTATGTCTGATTTAGCAAATTCAAATGATGCCGGTTATTCAATTGGCGAATCATTAAATAAAGTGTCGAAAAACTTATCAGCTCTAAATGCTACTTATGAATTGCAATTACAAGGTAGTAAAACTCACCTAGATGCTACTTCTAAGTTTTATGATGGGTTACATGATTTAATGAAAAATTTACATGACTCGGTTGACGATACTAAAAAATATCGTAATGAAATGGCTCAGTTATCTAATAATTTAACGGCATTAAATACGATTTATGGTAACATGTTAAGTGCCATGAATTTTAACAAAGCTTAATTCGTTATCTATTTAATTAATAATTTAAAGGAAATTTTATAAAATGGCAGGCGGAGGAAAAGAAACCCCTAGGCAAAAGATGATTGGTATGATGTACCTTGTACTTACCGCTCTTTTGGCAATGAATGTGTCTAAACAAGTTCTTAAAGGATATGTTACTGTTAACGAAAGTGTTGTTAAAAGTAGAAAAAACCTTGAAGAAAATAATAAAAGAGTTACTGAAGCTTTTCAGCAAGCAATTGGTGGTAATCCTGGAGCAGGACCTTATTACGATAAAGCCTTAGAAGTTCAAAAAATTTTAAGAACAACAATAGAGTACGTTGACAAAATTAAGGCTAAGGTTATTGAAGTTAATGAAGGATTGCCTTCTGGCGGTGATACTACTACTTTAATGTGGGCTTTAAAAAATGGTAAAATTGATGGTTATGATGAACCAACTCGTATACTTATTGGCGACGAAGCTAATTCACCAATAACAGGAGAGCTTACTGCAACTGAATTACGTGGAAAATTAGATGCAATGGTTGCTGGTGTTATTGCAATCATGGATAAAATGCAAACAGATCCAAAAACAAAACTATATCCAGCTGATTATGAGCAGTTAAAAAAGAAGGTAATGTCAATGAAACCTCACGGTTCTGGCGAAGAAGAAGATGGAATTAAAATGGATTGGGAAGCTGAAAATTTTTATCACTTACCTGAAGGAGCTGTTGTTTGTAACTTAAATAAGATTGCTGCTGATATTAAAAACATGGAAGCTGAAATGCTAGGTGTTTTTTCAAGTGCCAGTGGTAAATTAGCAATAAAGTTCGACAATATTGTGGCAAGAGTTGTTGCTCCCTCTTCTTATATTCAAGCAGGACAACCATATGAAGCCAAAATTTTCTTAGCAGCTTCTTCTTCTAAATTAGGACAAGGAGATATGGAAATTTTATTAGGTGTCGACTCGGCACAAGCTGCTGCAGGTTCTAAAGGTTCTGAGATGGTACCTTTAGTAAATGGCGAGGGTGATTATAAAGCAGGAACCAGTGGCGAAGGTGATAAGGAATACAAAGGTGTAATTAAATACAAAAACCCTGATGGAACTTTTAAATATTATCCATTTGAAGGTGCTTATAAAGTTGCAAAACCTGCAGGAACTGTTTCTGCTGATTTAATGAATGTATTCTATGTTGGGGTTGCGAATCCAATAACTGCTTCTGCAGCAGGAATTGCTCCTCAAGAAGTATCTATTAGTGCTTCAGGAGGAGGGGTAAGTTCTGTTTCTAAAGGTAGTGGAAAGTATGAATTAAGATTTACAAGTTCAGGTGAGTGTAACATTACAGTTATGGCTAAAACCAAAGATGGAACAAAAGCCCAAGGACCGGCACTGAAATTTAAAGTTAAATCATTACCTAAACCTGAAATAAAAATCAATGGTAAATTTGCTCCTCCTGAGATGAAAAAATCTGAGATGTCAATTGTTTCAGCAATAGGCGCAGGAGCACCTGGTTTTGATTTTCAGGCTAATTTTGTTGTTACATCCTTGGAGGTAGTTGGTAAAGTTAAGGGTAGACTAATTGAGGGAAAAAGTAATGGAAGTTCCTTATCCGGCGATGCTTTAAAAATCTTCAAAGATGCTGATGCAAATACTAAAATATTTGTTGATGCAACAATAAAAGGACCAGATGGTAAAGTAACCAGAACAACAACTGGTATTAAGGTTATTAGATAGAATCATTTATAACTGAACATAAATATTATTTATATATAATTATGAGAGTAAAATTTAGTATAGCTTTGTTTAGTTTGATAATATTTTTTGGGAATATTATTAAAGCTCAGCCTGGTGTATTTCAACCAGGTGATTATAAAGATGGTGTTTATGAAAAAGAGAATGCAGTTAATCGTAGATACATTCCTTACACGCATTTAAGGGAGGGTGATGTTACATGGGAAAAGCGTGTTTGGAGAACTATAGATATAAGAGAAAAAATTAACCAACAGTTTTACTTCCCGGTAGAGCCCAATGTTAGTAGAGTTTCTTTTGTTCAGTTATTGCTAAAATATGTATTAAATGGCTCAATTATGGCTTTTGATGACGAAGAATTTATGATTCCATATGAGAAAGCAGAGATTAGAGCAAAGCTGATTATTCCGGGAGACACTCAAGTTGTTGAGGATTTTAGACCAGATGGATCTTCTTTTGATACAACAAAAGTTACAGCAGCTGATTCTAATTGGGTAAATTATAATTTTTGTGGAATTGACATCAAGGAGGATTGGTTTTTTGACAAACAAAAGTCCTCACTTGAGGTTAGAATTATATCTTTAGGAATTGCTGTTAAAAGGAAAGGTAAAGAAGAGTTAGGGTGTAATCCATTATTTTATGTTTATTTCCCGTCTTGTAGACCATATTTTGCAAAGCATGAAGTTTTTAATGTTAAAAATGATAGTGAACGGAGGACATTTGAGGACATTTTTTGGAAGAGACAATTTTCTAGTGCGGTTACCAAAGAATCTAATGTTTTTGATAGGAAAATAGAAACATATGCCAAAGGTTTAGATGCCTTGTTAGAATCTGATCGAATTAAAGGTGATATATTTAAATGGGAACATGATTTATGGCATTTTTAATATTTTCCCACAACAAAAAACCCTTCAAGTCTGAAGGGTTTTTTGTTGTTAAAAATTCCTAAACAAAATGATTAGATTTACAACTTTTTTAATTTTACCAAAATAGATCTGTGTTATGATTATAAGAAAATTTATTGCAATTTATTTTTTGTTTAGTGGTGTTGTATTTGCTCAAAAACAATCGTCATC
>CANFQR010000144.1 GCA_947449125.1 Bacteroidota bacterium
AATTCGGCAGAAAATTGCAAAAAAACCGAAACGAAAATAATGAAAAGTACAGCTTTACCACTCAAATTCATATAGGTATTTGGCTTAATAAGAATAAGAGTTTTGCCTTTATATTTACACTCTGTAATAGATGCAAAACGATCGGTAGAGAATTTTAAATTATTTTGACTGGCTAGTTCATCAATGATTTTAAATCCGATGTTATGTCGTGTTTCGGTATACTCATCACCAATATTTCCTAAGCCAACTATTAAGAATTTACTCATTGAAATTAAAATTATTGATGTTGTATTGGTAACTAAATTTAAAATTAGTTACTTTTTTTTCTTGTAAAGTTTATGTTTAATGTTGTAGCGTATACAGTCCCAATAATCTTTACTGTAGCTTACAAATATTTCTTCCTTTGCTTTAATATCTCTTTCTGCTACAATAAAGCACCTATCTCCAATTATTTCGTAACAGGCATTGTTTTTTAATCCTTTTACCTTGCCTATACCTTCGGCATCATTAGCAAATCTGGCTTTGTATCTTGGTGTGGCAAACGCATCTATGCAACGCTTTTTATTTATAAAAAACAAGTAACCATCTTTATCATCTTTAACTCTTTTTTCGTATTCTTTCCAATCAATAATTTCGCCTTTATATTCGATAATTTTTTTGTTCTTTTTTATTGGTTTGTCAGTAAACAAACCTTTGCCGGCGTTAGGCAGGAGTGATGTTTTTACAATTAATGCCATAGGGATACAAAAATATACTTAAATTAATTACTCGGGGCTGTTTTTTAAAAAATGTTTGTAATTAATTATTTATTAAAATAATATTTTTTTGCAAAATATTGTAGCATGAATATTATAAAAAATCGCCGCTTATTTGTTTAAAAATAGGGTTTGAGATGGCAGTTGATGTTGGTATTAATTCAACTTTATTATCGGTAAGCAATAAAATTTTATTACAATATTTAAGAATTAAATCTAAATCGTGCGAACTCACCAAAATACATTTGTTATGATGTAACGTTTGATTTTTTAGTAAACTAAATAAATCGTGTTTAGAAGCGAAATCTAAAAATGCACTTGGTTCGTCGAGCAACATTATATTTGTTTGCTGAGCAATTGACTTAGCTATTAATGTTTTTTGAAATAGCCCGTCACTTAATTCATGCAGTAATTTATGCTGATGTGCATACAAGCCACATGTTTTTATGGCTTCATTAATAATTAATTTATTTTCTGGCTTTAGGTTATTAAACGAATTAGTATAAGGCATTTGACCAGAAGCCACCAAATCATAAACACTTAAATTAAAGCCATTTATTTTTTCTGTAAGAACAATAGAAATTTTTTTTGCCAGTTCGTTATTATCGTATTTGATGAGTAACTTTTGGTTTATAAAAACTTCCCCACTAAGTAAGGGAAGTAAACCGCAAATGCTTTTTAAAAACGTTGATTTACCAATTCCGTTTAAACCAACTACACCAACAAAATCGCCGTTAAAAAAGTTTAGATTTATACTATTAAATAAGTGCAGGTTCTCTTTATTTTTTTTAAACCCAATACTGACTTCTTTAATATTAATGCAATTATTATGTTCCATTACCAGCTTTTGTTTTTAAACATTAGGTAAATAATTAATGGTGCACCAATAAATGTGGTTATCATGTTAATTGGCAAGGTAACGTGGAGGAGTAAAGAATTGGCAATAGCATCAGACAGTAATAGAATAATACTTCCGAGTAACATACAAGATATAAAATGTAGTTCTTGTTTAGCGGTTTTTAAAATCATTCGCGACAAAATTGGTACAGCAATACCTATAAACGCAATGGGACCGCAAAACGCAGTAGTTAATCCAGTTAAAACAGAAGAAATTAAAATTAAAAAAAAGCGAGCCGATGAATAATTTATACCAATGCTTTTTGCGTAATTTTCTCCTAGTAAAAAGGCATTAATAGGTTTAATAAAAAAAAGTACAAATCCTAAAAAAATGATGGTAAGCGGCAGGTAGATTAGTAAATCAAGGTTTGTTGTATTGGATAAAGATCCCATTCCCCAAACCACGAAATTTTTTAAGTTGTTTGCATCTGAAAAATATTCTAATGCATTTTGAATGGCACCGCAAATCATAGAAAGCATGACGCCAATTAGCAATAAAACAACATTGCTGTTTACTTTTTTTGAGATGGCTAAAATTAATAGTGTAATTAAAAAACTGCCAAGTATTGCCGAGGCTATAATGACTGTTTTGCCAATAAAAAAAACATTAAAAATTTGAAAGGTGCTTCCGGCTAAAATACTTATTGCTACTAATAATGAAGCGCCAGAACTTATGCCTAAAACGTATGGGCCTGCTATAGGATTTCTGAAAATAATTTGTAGAATTAATCCAGCTGTAGCGAGAGAAGAGCCGGCAAGTATGGCTGTAACTGTTTTTGGAAATCGAAGTTCCCAAAAAATAAAATTATTAAAATCAAGGTTATTTAAACTAATATGTTCGCTGCCACCGAAAAATAAACTTAGGAATGTTGCAAGAATAAGCAAGCAGAATAGCAGTAAAAGTAATATTTTGGAATTTTGATTCAATTTTATTTTAGTTGCTTGTAATAAAATAATTTGTCTTCTAATTGTGCTTTTAGCTCAGGATGAAAGATAATAAGTAAATCGTTAAGTACTTTATTGGGATATATTATTCCTGTCTCCCAATAATCGCTATAACCATTATTGTTTATGTTTTTATTATTATTAAAAATGTTTCCGGTTTTAAACGCTTTAAATTCCGTGTAGCGAGGTTCATAATTTAAAAGCTCGGTTTTAGAATTGCATAGTCCAAGGTTTATCCAAAAATCTGCTTGTTTGGCTTTAAAATAAACTTGTTCGAAACTAAGGGGCAAACTGCCTGAATTTACGTCTTCTTTCCATATATAATTTGCGCCTGCATCTTTTAATAATTCAGCGATATAGCTTTTCCCACCAGGCACATACCAAATATCGCCTGTTTTAATCTCGTTAAATACAGTAGGTTGTTGCTTTGTTTTTTTACCTAATAATTGTAAGTCATTATAATTTTTTTCTATAGCATTAAATATCGAGTCAGCTTTAGTTGTCTTATTAACAAAGCATGCAAAAAATTTAATCCATTCGGCTCTTGCTAGTGGAGTTTCTTCTAAGTGGTCGAGGCTTATTGCAACCGGAATTTTTGCTTGCAATAATTTAGTATTGACATCTTTTTTAGGGTCACCCATTCCAAATGTGAAAACAATATCGGGGTTAAGTTTAATTGTTTGCTCCAGGTTTATTTCTGTTCCTTTTGATAACTCGGCGATTTTTCCATTATTGCAATTTGCAATAATTTCTTTATTGTTGATATAATCTCTATTATCTATTGCCGCTATTTTATTTACTTCACCCAATTCGTAGAGCATATTGGCATAAATACTACTTAGTGCTGCAATTTTATTACAAGAGTTTTTAATGGTAATAATATTTTGAGGAGTATTGTCAATTAACTGGTTATTTTCATAAATTAAATAGGTGGCAGTAGTATCTAGGTTTTGTTTATTTCCAAATAAAAAAACTAAGGTGTAATTTTTGTGACGAGCAATTGAAAAACGTTTAGCGTACTTTAAAGTGCTGTCTTTTTTTATTCCTGAAAAAATAGTAATTGCCTTTTTATCCAACTGTTGGCAGCTAAATAGTGTTATAAAAACACCTACGCTAACATATTTTAGGCGATTAAATTTCATTTAAATAAATTTCAAAAACACTTCCGGTGGGTAAATTGTCTTTTACTTTCACTAAACCATGATGTTTTTTTACAATATAATTTACAATAAACAAGCCCAGTCCGGTACCTTTCGTGTTTCTGGTATCTTCGTTTCCTGCTCTGAAAAACTTAGTAAATATTTTTTCTTTATCATAGTTTGAAATACCAACTCCACAGTCTTTTACTCTTAAAACAATTGTATTTTTTTGGTTTTCTAATTCTATCCAAATTTGTTTCTGATTTGGAGAGTATTTAATGGCATTGTCGATTAAGTTTGTGATAATTGAAGGAAAGGCGCTTAGGTCTATATTACAAATTAAATTGTTGCTAATTTTATGGTTGATAATTTTGGATGACAGTTCGTTTTTATAGTAACGATTAAGTGTAGTTAAAATAAGTTCGCTTAAATTATGGCTTTCAAGATTAAATTTAAATTCTCCCGAATCAAGTCTGCTTGCCAATAATACATTGTCAATTAAAGAATTTAATCGTTCAGTTTCTGTTAAGGCATCATTAATCAAATTTTGCTGAGTGATTTCGTCTAACTTTTGTTTTTGGAGTGTTTGTAATTGCAGTTTAGTTGATGCAATGGGTGTTTTAAGTTCGTGTGTTATACTCAATAAAAAATTTTTTTGCTGATTGTTTAATGTATTTTCTTTGACTTGCGCTTGTTTTATTTTGTAAACGCCGAATAATAACAGCAGTAAAAAAACAGTCCCCTCGCCAACAATCATAACTACCTGCATGTTCTTTTTTTGCTGTAAAAATAAAATTTCACTGACTATTTTATTTTCGTTGGTTGTAGATAGGGCAGCAATTTTTTGTTTCAGATCAATTATCTCGGAAGTTTGTTTAACTAATAAGATTTCCCACCATAAAAATTGAAGTAAAATGTATCCAAAAAGTATACCTAAAATGATTATTGATTTTGATTTAACTTTCATTTTTTGAGTATTGAGGAAGTTCAATAAAATTTTCAATTTGAATAAGTACTTCGTCGGCACGCTTAACGGTGCTGACATCTTCGATAGTTAAAATTAATTTTTTATTTAATTCTTTTAGGGTGCAAAGGTTTGGATATTTTTGAGCGAATAATAATGCGGCCTTAAACATTGGGCTGGAAAAATAATCGCTTTCTTGTTTATTTAAAAAATAGGCTAATAGTTTTTTATTTTTTAGAGTTAATTTTTCAAATCCAAGTTTCATTGCTTTCCAACGCAGCCTAACCACATTTATAAGTTCAATGGCTTCAGAGGGTATGGGGCCGAATCGATCTTTTAAATTGTTTTCAAACAGTAATAAATTATCCTCTTTAACAATGTTATCAAGTTCTCTGTAT
>CANFQR010000145.1 GCA_947449125.1 Bacteroidota bacterium
ATATTACATCTACCACTGTTACGTTAAACAGTGCGGGTAATTATACCGTTAACGCATATAATAATTCTACTACGCCGCCAACATTAATAACTTCAAGTGTCTATACTGTTTATTCGGACTTAATATCTCCAAGTCCACCAATTATCAGCCCTCTTGTGCAAAATATAACTTGTACTCTAAATGCTGTAACTACTGTAACCGCAACAGCGACAACTCCGACACAAAATATCCAACATTATTGGGTGTCGTGTACGGGCGGAACTCTATTGGCTCAGGCACCTACATCATTATTTACACCAGGTGGACCTTGCACATTTACTCATTTTTTGGTGAACGTGGTAAACGGCTGCTCGGTGCAAACCACTTTTAATGTGTCTTCAAATTCCAATTACCCAAGTTATTCATTAACCCTACCGCATAATTTTATAGGATGTAATTCATACAGCTTACCCGTTTTAAATATTGTAAATGCCCAGTCATTTCCTCCCGGTTCTCCGCTAACATATACTGTTTTGCCCCCGAGTTACACAAGCACATTGTATACAACCAACGCTACAACCACATATTCTTTAAATCAGCCGGGCACTTGGACGGTAGTAACAAAAGACAACGCTAATTTATGTCAAAACAAAACGGAAATGACTATTATTCAAAACGTATTTTACCCGAGTTTTACTGCCAATGCATCTTCAAATTTAATTTGTTTAGGGCAGCCCGTTGTGTTGTCTACTGCAGGAGGTTATAATACCAGTTTTACCTGGACTCCTGGTCAATTAAACGGCATGAGTGTAGCTGTTACACCATCTGTTAATACAACTTATACTGTATCGGGGACATTAAACCAATTTTATCCAAACGGTTGCGTAACCACAAAAACCGTTAGTGTAATGGTTTCGCCATGCACTGGTCTTGAAGAGCAACAAAGCAAAAGCCAATTAACTACTTATCCTAACCCTAATAATGGTGAGTTTACTTTAGTTACAGAAACTGAAATGTTACTTGAAATTACAGACCAGTTGGGCCGTTTGGTAAAAACGATTGAAGTAAAACCCGGACAGAATGAAATTAATTTGAACGGATTAACTCAAGGTATATACTTATTGAGTGGTAGTTCTAACGGTAAAATATATAAAGGTAAGATGACAATTTTACATTAAAGGTTATGGCAAAAACACAAAACACGATTAACGCCAAATAAATCAGGAAACATTCTAACACAAGTAAACAATATAAAAATGAAAAAAGTATTCTCAATTATTATGGTAGCTGTAATAGTTACTTCATTTGTTGCCTGTGACTCTTCGGTTGATGAAAAAGCCAAAATGGAAGCGGAAACACAACGTAAAATCGATTCAGTTAGGATTGCTGATTCAATAAGTGCGGTTCAAACTGCCTTAGCTGACTCGCTTGCAGCTGTTAAGGACCTTGAACATGTTGCTCAAAATAATGATGAGTTGTCAGAAGAAAAATTAGTTAGTTGGGAAACTACATTAATGACTTTTAGAAAATATTTTAAGAATAAACAAAAGAAGGACTTGCAGGCTATGGGGGTAACTGGCGAATCAGTTTGCCTATATTGTATAAATGATAACGCTGCTGATTACAATCAATTTTTAGATAATGTGTTTTCAAACAACGAGCAGTATTTGAAATATGAAAAAGTAATTAATAAAAAATTTAAATATAATAAAACTGAATACGCTGAGTTTTTTTGTTCGGGCGAATGCGACCTTGGCGATGTTTTTTTTATTTATAATAACCAAACAAATAAGTGGCTATTTAAGGGCATAGTAGAAAATGGAGATTAAAAAAACGGATCAGAAATAAAATAAAAAAACACAATGAAAAACATTTACAATAGTTTATTTACTTTAGTTTTTACAATCTTTTTTATAAGTTGTGGAAGTGATTCTATAATGTCAGGGTCGGGAGCTAACTCTAAAGAATTAGATTCTCGGTTAGTTGGCCGATATTATAATCAAGATGATACAAGAGAAACACTTGAAATTAAAGAAGATGGGTCATTCATCCATAACACACCAACTGTTGGATTTGATGGTGGGACTCAAGTAAAAGGAGGCGTAGCAAAGGGTAAATTTAGTTTTTCAGAAATAAAAAAAACTCCGGTAAAAGGATTCGAAGATGAGTATAGCCAATTTATTACAGGTGTAGAATATGTGTCTAACACTTCAGAAGGTGCACTTTTTAATCATGTTAATTGGGGGCCCGAATACAGCACGAAAATAGGTTTCTTGAGACGCGAAGCAACGGGTATAGCACCTCAAAAATCTATACTTTTTGTGACGGAATATAATTCGCAACTTTTTATTAAGCAATAAATCTTGTCTATCAAATATTGATTGTTTCTTTTTCAATTGATCAGCTTAATCCAAAATAAATTCTCATAAGTATGCAAATAAACAAATATTTTCTATTGATTTTAATTACGACCTCAATGTTGTTTCTAGCTTTTAATAAAATTAGTAATACTTATCAAACTGAGTGTGTTTCGATTGAAACAAATGGATACATCACTATAAAAATATGGGATACAAAATTGGGAAAATCATATAAACCAGAACAAGCAAGAAAAGATGCAATTCACGTAATTTTATTTTCAGGAATATCAGGAACAGAAGGCTGTATTGCTCAAAACGCACTACTTATTAATTCAGATGCGAAAGAGCGTTTTAAAAAAATCGAGAAAGATTTTTTTTCTAATAATGGCGAATGGAAAAGTTATACGCGTTCTTCTGATACTGAAACAACTTTACCTGAGTCTATCAGTGAAAAACATTGGAAAGTATTTCAGGTAATTGTTGCTAAAGATGCTTTAAGGAAAAACCTTGAAGAAAAACAAATTATGAAGTCATTAAACACTGGTTTTTAAAATTATGAACGTATTAAAAAATTTTACATTATTTCTAATTATGTTGTTTATTAAAACTCATTTATTTGGACAAGCAAAAAAGCCAACAATAATGATTTTACCAAGCGATAACTGGTGTGAACAGCGATATTTTATGACTGAGTTTGATAATCAGGGCACAAAACAAAAAACTCCTAATTATAAACAGGCTTTTCAAGAAGATACAGAGTTGGGGCAGGTTATTTCAAAAATAGGTTCTTTAATGATTGAAAGGGGTTTCCCTTTAAAAGATGCAGAGCAGGAAATTAAAGCCATTGAAGCTAGAACTGCCGAAGATAATATGACAGCTAGTTCCTTATCAGGAGCATCAATATCAGAAAGTCCTTTAGATAAATTAAAAAACAAAGCTAAGGCAGATATCATTATTCAAATTTGGTGGAAGGTAAGCAAGACGGAAAAAGGGAAGTCAGTTTCTTTTGTGTTAGAGGCATTTGATGCATATACAAGTAAAAGGATTGCTTCTGCAACGGGAAATAGTGCCCCTAATCCTACAGTTATTGTGCCTGTTTTGTTACAAAATGCTATTACGGCTAATATAGATCTTTTTGCTACCCAACTACAATCTCATTTTGACGACATGTTTAATAATGGAAGAGAGATTTTGTTGACCATAAAAAAATGGGATAATTGGGATAAAAATTTAGAAACTGAAATTAATAATGAAGAGATATCAGATCATATTAACAAGTGGTTGCAAGAAAACACGGTTAAAGGAAGATTTAATATGAGTGATGCAACAGAGAACAAAATACGTTTTGAGCAAGTGCGTATTCCTTTATTTGATAAGAACAACCAGGCTATAGATGCCAGAGGTTTTGCAAAGGGTTTACAGAAATATTTGAAAGCGGAACCATTTAAGTTTGAAGTAAAACTTATGACAAGAGGGTTAGGAGAAGCAATTTTGGTATTAGGAGAAAAATAAAAAAACAATGAAAAAATTATTCGTCTTATTTTTTTGTATAGTTCAGTTACAATATTTAATAGCGCAAGAAACCATTAGTCTTAATGATTTTGGAAGAATAGCACTTAATCCATACGTTAGCGATAAGTCAAATCTTACGCCTGAAGCCAAGGCACAGTTAGAAATTAAACTTAAACAAATAGCTAGTAATT
Source organism: Bacteroidota bacterium (assembly GCA_947449125.1). Taxonomy (GTDB): domain Bacteria; phylum Bacteroidota; class Bacteroidia; order B-17B0; family Aurantibacillaceae; genus Aurantibacillus. Next base: position 4,043 of record CANFQR010000145.1, read on the forward strand.
ATGGGATGGGCGGAAGCCTTGCAAACCCAAGATTTATAATAACCGCTAATGTATCTGTTACAACTAAGGATATTATTCCTGGACCGCCGCAACAAATCGCACAAAAATTAGACATTGTTTTTTTTATAGGTGACGCCAATGAAAATAAGGTGTTTGCCAATTTGGTAATTACATCAAAAGGAGTTGGTACAAATGAGAATAAAGCATTTATTGATGCCATTAAGCAAGTTCATACAAAAAATAAAACCATCGAAAATTTTTTAGACGAAGGAAAGGCAAAAATAATTTCTTATTACTCAACACAATGCGAGTTTATTATAAAAAGAACTGAATCATTGAAGCAACAAGAAAAATATAATGAAGCAATTTATACCCTTTCACAAGTGCCTGATGTTTGTAAAGATTGTTATTTAAAGTGTTTAAGTGAAATGGCGCTTATTTATGATTTAAAGATAAATTCTGAAGCAAACAACTTATTGAGTAATGCTAAAGCTGTTTGGTCAGCAAATCCTAATAATGAAGGAGGACAAAAAGCAGTTAGTTTAATTATGCAGATAAAGCCAAAATCAAAATGCTATTCGGCGGCAAGTAATTTAATGAAAACGATTAATGATAAAATAATTTCGGATGAGAAAGCGAGGAGACGCTTAGAGGAGGAAACAGCAAAACGAGAACATGAATTATCATTAGAAAACATTAAACAAGAGGCCGAATTAGACAAATTACGAATTAATGCTTATCGCGAAATTGCTGTTGAATATGCTAAAAATCAACCTAAAACCATCACGTATAATAATATTTATTGGAGGTAAAAATGGCCACGTTTCGTAATAATATTCAAATAAGTCCATGTATAGTTTCAAAGGCCCGATATGCGCTTAAACTAAAAAACATACCTCCAAAAAACTGTAAAAAATGTTCTTTGGAATATTGGATAAAAACAATTGACACCTTGTGTATATTAAATAAAATTAATAATAAGGCTCGTCGTTTAGAAGCAATTAGTAAATACGAAAAATTAATTAGATGTAATAAAAAACAATAAAAAAAAT
>CANFQR010000146.1 GCA_947449125.1 Bacteroidota bacterium
ATAAAAGCGTCAGATTCAACGTCAGCAATTGAAGCAATTAAATTTTTTCCTTCGGTGTTTAAATTCGAAAACGTATTTAAGTGTAAGCCTTTTAAAATTAATTTGTCGCTTAAGGTCTCCGAATAATATCCATTTACAATAACAATATTTAACGCATCGTTAAGTTTGTAATCTGAAACATCATTAATCTCAATTAAATGTTGTTGGATGTTTTTAAATTCTTTTTTAAATATCCCGTCTATGTTACAATACTTATAGTCTTCGTGTTTGTTGGTAGGAATGCCATTATTTTCTAAAAACAATAATGCTTTAGAAAGTTTGGTATTATCAATAAAATTAACTTTACCGGCAGAAGCAGATATTTTATCGATAATTAGTTGAGCGGTATTTGTTTTTTCTGCTATCATTTTAATTCTATCAAGGTTATATTAAAATTTTTTTGTCGGATGTTTTAGTTTTCAAATTGTTTTTTTATTTCATCATAACCTTTGGCTTCTAACTCAAGAGCGAGTTCTTTCCCTCCTGATTTTACAATTTTACCGTTATATAAAATATGAACAACGTCAGGAACAATATAATCTAATAAACGTTGATAATGTGTAATTACTACAAATGCATTTTCGCTATTTTTTAAAGTGTTTACCCCAGTGGCAACAATGCGGAGTGCGTCAATGTCTAAACCGCTATCTGTTTCGTCGAGTATTGCTAATTTAGGATTAAGCATGGCCATTTGAAAAATTTCATTTCTCTTTTTTTCTCCTCCGCTAAAACCTTCATTAACACTTCTGTTTGCAAGTTTGCCATCAAGTTCAACAAGCTTTTGTTTTTCTTTTACCAAAGCCAGAAAATCTTTCGCCGGCATTTCTTCTTGTCCTTTATATGCACGAATTTCGTTTACGGCAGTTTTTAAGAAGTTGATATTGCTTACGCCTGGTATTTCTACCGGGTATTGAAAAGCTAAGAATAGACCTTCGCGGGCTCTGTCTTCTGGCGAAAGTTCTAAAAGATTTTTTCCGTTAAAAATAACTTCGCCTTGGGTAACTTCGTAATCTTCTCTACCCGCTAAAACACTAGATAAGGTTGATTTCCCAGAACCGTTAGGGCCCATAATAGCATGAACTTCTCCTGCATTTATTTTTAAATTAATACCTTTTAAAATTTCTTTATCTCCAATGGAGGCATGTAAATTATTAATTGTAATCATAGTTTTATAGTTTATAACTGTAGTCGTATATTTTTATGTTTAAGTTTTTTATCAGAAATGGTTGTTTTTCTTTGTTCCAGACGAATACACTTAGTATGTCATTTTGTTCAAATTTACCTGTAACTGCTATTGAATAAGCGTATTTTTTCCAATCGCAGCAATTATTTGATGGTGTTTCGTTAAGTTTAAATGCCTGAAACTGTTTACTTATTTTTTCTTGATTTGTTGCATTTAGGCAAAGGAGGGCACTGTAAGATGAGTTGTTAAACGTTTCTTTTCTTTCAAATTCTGTAACAACAAAAAAATTATTTCCGTTTTTATCAAGTTTAAAATTAACATCGTTTCCGTATTCTAAATTTGAAAAATTAAAAACACTGTCGCCCGCCATTCGATCATTAAACATCATTTTTTTCTTTTCGTAAAGTAAATCTATTTTGTGCTTTGTATATAATGGAATGTCGCTGCTACCACCTAAACTATCGGCATAATTTTTATTTGTTTTTAGAAATACATAATTAAATTTATTAAAATTCATACCGTTTCCTTTAATTATACCCGATCGGTATTGATATAAATAAACTTGTGTGATAGCTACTAAAATAAACGCGAACCCGTTTAAAACATAGTGAGTTTTTAATTTTGTGTTTTGCCATAAATACGCTCCGGCAATAACTATTAAAGGCAGATAATCTACAAATACTCTTATTCCAAACCCATCGAAATAATTATAAGCCCAATACGATGCAAAAATATAGATGAAAAAAGTTAGCGATATGATAAAAATAAACCCTTTATATCTATTGGTTTTTAAAATAGAAATTATGCCAACCAAGAACAATAAACAAAGAGGTACATAAACAAACAAACCGTTATTAAATCCAAATAACATTTTGAAAATTTGCGGCTGAGTAAAGTAAAAGCCGTTGCCCAAATAAGAATCTTGTAAGATTTTCCCATTTTGTAGATACCATGCCAGGCTTTGGACAGAGCAAACTGATATGGCAAAAATTAATGAAAAATAAAAGTGTTTGGTTTTTAGGATTGTTTTAAAAAAATTTGCGAGGCTTACATAATTTTGAAAGAAGAATGGAAGAAAAATAAATAAAATTGCGTTTACAGGTCGAACTAAAATAATTAAACCAAACACAAATCCAATTAAGTAATAGTATTTTGTTTGTTTTGTTTGAATGAGTTGGACGGTGTAATAAAACAATGAACTGGTTAACGCAAAGGAATATACGTGCGACATGCCTGGTTCACTAATAGTATAGTGAAATAAATGAGTTCCGAAGCAAGTTAGAAAAATTAGTAAGGCAATAATATTTTTTTTGAACTCCAATTTTAGCAATAACTTTTTTAGAAATAGTAAGCCGACAATGCAGTAAAAAATCCCGGCAAAATAAACTGCCATCTGAAATGGCGAGGAAAATCCGTTAACTTCAAAACAACTTAATTTAGCATAAAGTGTACTTATTAGAAAGAATGGCATAATTAACAATGCGGTACCAATTGTATGAACATTAATTGTTCCGGTTGGGGTATTTATTAAATACCAGTTATTGCCTGTTTGGTTTGTAAAATTAGCATCAATAAAAATTGAAACTAAATAAGAATAATAATCTCTCGCGTCTCCGTCAATAGAAATTTTGTTGGTGTAGTTAAGCACAACACTAACAAATACAATAGCGCAAAACGTTATTGTAAGGTTTAAATAATTATTTTTCAAAAATAAATTCAAAATAAATTATTAGCCTACACTGCCTTCTAAACTAACTGCCAATAATTTTTGGGCTTCTACTGCAAATTCCATTGGTAATTTGTTAAGCACTTCTTTGCAATAGCCATTTACAATTAAACCAATTGCTTTTTCGTTATCTATACCGCGTTGTTTGCAATAAAACAATTGATCTTCACCAATTTTACTGGTTGTAGCTTCATGTTCTACTATGGCTGTTTTATCTTTAATTTCAATGTAAGGGAATGTGTGTGCGCCACATTTGTCGCCCATTAATAAACTATCGCATTGTGAAAAATTACGTGCGTTTGAAGCGCCTTTTCTTATTTGAACTAAGCCGCGGTAACTATTATTGCTATAACCCGCACTAATTCCTTTAGAGATGATTGTGCTTCTTGTATTTTTACCGATATGAATCATTTTGGTTCCGGTATCTGCTTCCTGTTTATTATTGGTTAATGCAACAGAATAAAATTCGCCAACGCTATTATTTCCTTTTAAGATTACTGAAGGGTATTTCCATGTAATGGCTGAGCCTGTTTCAACTTGAGTCCAGCTTATTTTAGAATTATCTTCTAAGCAAATACCTCTTTTTGTAACGAAATTAAAAATGCCTCCTTTACCGTTTTTATCTCCAGGATACCAATTTTGAACGGTACTGTATTTTACTTCAGCATTTTTGTGAGTGATAATTTCAACAATGGCTGCGTGTAATTGATTTTCGTCTCGTTGCGGCGCAGTGCAGCCTTCAAGATATGAAACATAACTTCCTTCGTCGGCAACAATAAGTGTTCTCTCAAATTGGCCGGTGCCTGTGGCGTTAATTCTAAAGTATGTTGAAAGTTCCATAGGGCAGCGAACACCTTTTGGAATGTAACAGAAAGAACCATCGCTAAATACTGCTGAGTTTAATGCAGCAAAATAATTATCTGTGTAAGGAACTACCGTTCCCATGTATTTTTTTATTAAATCAGGAAATTCCAACACAGCCTCGCTAAACGAACAAAATATGATTCCTTTTTCGGATAATGTTTCTCTGAAAGTTGTTTTTACAGATACGCTGTCAAATACAGCATCTACGGCAATATTCGATTGAACACCGGTTAATCGTTTTTGTTCTTCTAACGATATGCCCAGTTTTGAAAACGTTTTTAAAAGTTCTGGGTCTACTTCGTCGAGACTTGTTAATTCGGGTTTTTTCTTTGGAGCCGAGTAATAACTGATATCTTGATAATTGATTTTAGGATAATTTAAATGAGCCCAATTACTTGGTTCAGGCAAATTTTGCCAATGTTTAAATGCTTTTAATCTAAATTCCAATAACCATTCAGGTTCATTTTTTTTTCTGCTTAAAGCTATAACAACATCTTCGTTTAAGCCTTTTGCAAAAGTTTCTGTTTCAATATCTGTGGTAAAACCCCATTTGTATTCGCTGTTAATGTGGTCTTCTAAAATTTCATTAGCCATTTTTAAATAGTTCAGTTAGGTAAGTGTCCTTTAAGTTGCTTTTTTGTAATTAGACAGAAAATGATTCGCCACAGCCACAAGTTCTGCTGGCATTAGGGTTATTAAATACAAACCCTTTACCATTTAGTCCTCCGGTAAATTCTAATTCGGTACCTGCCAAATACAAAAAGCTTTTTCTATCAACTACAATTTTAATTCCTTTGTCCTCAAACATTTGGTCACCTTCTTTTAAGGTATCATCAAACTCTAGTTTATAAGATAAACCTGAGCAACCGCCTCCATCAACGCCAACTCTGATGAAAGTTCCATCAACACGATTTTCATCTTTAATTAATCGTAGTGCGTGATTTTTTGCATTTTCTGTAACAGTTATCATAAATTGCTGATAATAAAATAGTTAAATAATAAAAACTTAATTAGATTAATTCTAAATTAAGACAAAAATACCATAAAAATGGTATTTACACAAATAAAACATAAAAATTAAATGATTGTTTTTTCTGAATAAAATAAGCAAGTGCTACGTCATAATTTTGACGTTCATTGATTTGAAGTAAAGGGCTTAATAAATTAAAACTTAATTAAAAGAAAAAAAATAACATTTAAAGTACTTACTTATCTTTAGCGATAGAAATATGATTGCAATTAATAACACCTTAGTCAGCGAAGAGCTGTTTGAAAAAAAA
>CANFQR010000147.1 GCA_947449125.1 Bacteroidota bacterium
ACATTTACAGACGCAACAACACCTATTGGGGCAATTACTAATTGGGAATGGGATTTTGATAATAATTTCACCATCGAATCTACTTTACAAAATCCATCAAATACGTATCTAGCACCAGGTATATACTCTGTGAATTTAATCGCAACCGCATCTACAGGCTGCAAGGACACTATACAAAAAGTTATTTCCATTTATGGCCATGCTATACCAAACTTTGACGCTTCAGAAGTTTGTTTTAATCAAGCTACTTCATTTTTTGGTTATGCCAATACAACTTTAAATTTTAATACAGGTAATATTGCTGCATGGAACTGGAATTTTGGAGATGCAGGTAACGGGGGTAACTCCAATTTACAAAATCCAACCTATACGTATACTAATTCAACTAATTCTACATTAAATACAAGTTATCAAGCCACTCTCTCTGTAACCACATCAAATGGTTGTATTGATGCAATAGTTAAACCAGTTGTTGTTTATAGCATACCTACTCCTGATTTTACAGCCGACTCTGCATGTTTCGGTTATAATTCTACTTTAACCAACAACAGCAATGGTAATGGAAATCCATTTTCTTTATTTTCATGGGACTTCAACAACGATAATATTCCCGAAATCTCCAATAATAATAATTTTTGTGTAAATACATTTACCAATTGGGGAAACAACGCAGTAACGTTTACCGTTTACACAGCGCCAAATAGCACGTTAACTTGCAGTAATCAAATAACCAAAAACATTTGGGTACATCCAACACCAACAGCTTTATTTGATCACACCAATAAATGCGTTAACGAGCAGCCTAATCTAATGGATGGTTCGAGTTCAAACGTTCAAAGTGGCAGTATAATAAATTACGCATGGGATTATGGTAATGGAAACACTAATTTAATTAACACGGGCCCTCTAACATCCTATAGTTATGCGGCGGCAGGAAACTATATTGTTACACTAACCGTTACTTCGGCTGCCGGTTGCTATGATACAGCGAGAAAAGTTGTTGAAGTTTGGGAAAAACCATATGCAACTTTTAATTACTCGAAAGTATGCGCAGGGAAAAAAACAATTTTAAAAGCAGCCCAATTACCTTACAGCTCAATAATTACACAATATGATTGGGATTTGAATAATAACCCAACTAATTTTGAGGCTTTTGGAAACACGGTAAATTTTTTAACTTCTGTGGGTGGAATACAGCCGGTTAATTTATACCTTACTTCCGAAAAAGGCTGTTTAAACAATATTACCCAAAATATATTTGTTAATTATAGCCCCGCTCCTACATTTACAACAACAAAAAAAGAAGGATGTCCTACTTTGTGTGTTAATTTTACAGACAACACAGCGGCAATAACCGGGCCAGCTAAAAACATTAAATGGGATTGGGATTACGGAAATAACAACTCAGATGTTTCGTATCAACCTAATGTTACATTTCAATCTTGCTTTACTAACACTTCAAACATAAAAATTGCCTATTACAAAATTAAATTAACAGTAACAACGGATAGTGGCTGTGTGGATAGCGTAGTAAAAAGTAATTTCATCAAAGTATTCCCAAAACCTTATGCAAGCTTTAACTGGTATGGAGAAGAAGGCAATTTATTTAGTCCAATTATCGCATTTGAAAATACTTCTGTAGGTCAAATTTCCTCACATTGGTATTTTAACGATGGCGATAATTTCACAGACTCTATTACCAAAAACCCAAAACATTATTATAATACAGATATTCCAAGAAGTTACAATGTGTTTCTGGCTGTTAGAAATGAATTTGGCTGCAAAGATACTACAACACGACTTGTAGACATTATGCCAGAGTTAACCTTTTATATACCTAATGCTTTCACGCCAAACGATGATGGCAAGAACGATATCTTTTATGGTAAAGGTATTGGCATAAAAACATTTAAAATATGGATTTTTGACCGTTGGGGAGAAGCCATTTTTTATAGTGATGATATTACAAAGGGATGGGACGGAAGTGTGAAAGGTAAAACCGTAGAAGATAAAATTGATGTTTATGCGTATAAAGTTATTTTAACCGATTATAATAATAAACTTCATGAATATGTTGGACATGTGACCATTTCAAAATAACCTGTAATAATTATCCATAAAAAAAGCGAACAAATTGTTCGCTTTTTTTATGGTATAAATTAATTATTAATGCTTGCTTAAATAAGAGGCAACACCTTGATGATCTGCTTTCATGCCTTCACTTCCTTTAGTCCAATTTGCCGGACAAACTTCACCGTTCTCTTCAAAAAACTGCAAGGCATCAACCATTCTTAAAGTTTCATCAACGTTTCTACCCAACGGCAAATCATTAATTAATTGATGGCGAACCACTCCATTTTTATCAATTAAAAACAATCCTCTAAAAGCAATCATTGGCCCAGTTGCAATTAAATCTCCGTTATCATTAACATCGTAATCTCCAAATAACGTTCCGTAATTTAAAGCAATGGTTTTTGTAGTATCAGCAACAATTGGATACTTTACGCCTTTAATTCCTCCAGAGTTTTTATCCATTTGTAACCAACCCCAATGACTCTCCTCGGTATCAGTGCTGCAAGCAACCACTGCACAATTTCTGCTTTCGAACTCACCTAACTTTTCTTGAAAAGCATGCAATTCTGTTGGGCAAACAAATGTAAAATCTTTAGGGTAAAAGAAAAACACAACATGTTTTTTTCCTAAATACTGATCTAAAGAGAAATTCTCAATAATTTCTCCTCCGTTAACTACCGCTCCCGCCTTGAATACCGGAGCTTTTTTTCCTACTAAACTTGACATATTTATTTTTTTTTGTTTTTATTTTGTGCAAAAATATAAATTACTTTGTAAACGAATTAAAAGTAATATTGTTTAAACTTTAATTCTTTAACAAAAACGATACTAAGTATGGAAATTAATACTAAAGCTCCGGATTTTAAATTATTTAATACCGATAAAAAAGAAATTACATTAAGCGATAATGAAGGAAAACATGTTTTATTACTTTTCTTTCCTTTAGCGTTTACAAGCACCTGTACAGCGGAGCTATGCAGCATTAGAGACAATTACAGTGTTTACAATAATCTAAACACGATTGTTTACGGCATATCGGTAGATTCGTTATTTACCCTCGCAAAGTTTAAATCAGACCAAAACTTAAACTTTGAATTATTAAGCGATTTTAATAAAACTGCATCCAAAGATTATAATTGCCTTTATAATGATTTTGTATTTGGCATGAAAGGCGTTAGTAAAAGAGCCGCATTTGTTATTGACAAAGACGGTAAAATTCAATATAGCGAAATACTTGAAAACGCTGGCGAACTGCCAGATTTCAACGCAATTAAAAATTGCCTTAATGGTTTAAATTGATTTTTTTTAATTGCTGAAACAATTTTACAATAAAACCTTAATTGAAGCTGGTTGCGATGAAGCCGGAAGAGGTTGTTTAGCCGGCCCAGTATATGCATCGGCAGTAATTTTACCTAAAAATTACAAAAATAAATGGCTAAACGATAGTAAAAAACTAAGTGACAACGACAGATACAACCTCAGACCTGAAATAGAAGAAAAAGCTATTTCATGGGCCATTGGCCGCGTTTCGCATGACGAAATTGATAAAATAAATATTTTAAACGCTTCATTTTTAGCCATGCACCGTGCTATAAATGAATTGCATCAAAAACCAGAATTGCTGTTAATTGACGGCAATAGATTTAACCCTTACCAGAACATTAAGCATCAGTGTATTATTAAAGGCGACTCAAAATTTATGAGCATTGCTGCCGCAAGTATTCTCGCGAAAACATACCGTGATGATTATATGAAAAAAATGGCGCTTTCATTCCCGGAATATTATTGGAGCAACAATATGGGGTACCCTACCAAAAAACATCGCGAGGCCATAAGGAAGCATGGTGTTTCACCAATTCATCGTTTAACTTTTCAATTATTACCTGAACAATTAAAATTAGATATTGAGTAATACACATGTGATTATTTAAAACTCAATATTTTTACCAAAATTATCGCCTAAGGTTTTTTGTAGATTAGTTAATCGTGAATTTATTCAAAAAAATAATTTTCTATGTTTTTTTAACGGTAGGAATAGCTGCAGGAACACTAGCCTACTTTTATTTAAAAAACAGCAAAAAATCAACTTTAAGCGCACTAACTTTTTTACCAGATAATTGCTTATTGTATATAAAAACTACTAATTTTTTTGAGCTGAATAAAAAAATTAATTCGCAAAGCTTAATAGTTGATAAACTTAAATTTTTTGGCGACATCAATCAATTTTGCAATACTTTAAATTCGTTCGATTCACTTTTTTCGACAAATAATAATTTAAAAGAAATTATAAATAATAATTCCATCCATTTCGCGCTTTACAACAATAGCCTCAGCTGGATTGCAGCCTTTAATATTAAGACATCCGGAAATAATAATTTAATTAAGAAAGAATTCGAAAAGACATTTAAAACCAAAACTCATAGCAACATTTACCAATTTTCATTTTCAAAAAAAAATAATTATTACCTAACATTAAAATCGGGTATAGTTTTAATATCTAACTCAAACAACATGATAGATATTGCCCTAAATGATAAAACGATAAAAATTGAAAAAAACAAAGAATTTTTAAATTTCCAAAGTAACCTAAAAGAAAATAATTTAGTTTCAGTTTTTGTAAATCATACTAATTATTTAAATAGTAGTGCATCAAATAAACTAAATCTGTCATTGATATGCAACAAGGGTATTTCATACGGAAACATTGACATTGAGCCTTCTCAAATAAAAATAAACGGTTCTTTAATTCCAGACAGTAACGATGTCAATTTCGCTTTTATTGAACAAGAGCCGCAAAATCTCAATTTCATGGACGTTTTACCTTCCAACATAAATTACATGGAGGTATTTGGATTTAGTTCGTTTGAAAATTTAAACGATAAAAGAAATTTCATTAAACCAAATTCAAATTCAAACTATTGGAAAAAAATTAACGACAGCGCATTGTACAACCTGGAAAAAGAGTTTTATAATAATGCAACCAACTACCTTGTTAATTTTGAAACAGAAACGCA
>CANFQR010000148.1 GCA_947449125.1 Bacteroidota bacterium
CATTACCTAATCAAATTCATGTAGATGAAACAAATGGGAGCGATGAAAGTCAATCAGATAAAAAAAGTTCTTTAAATTATTTGCAGTTAGTGTTAGGTATGATAGCCATTTTTGTTTATGTTGGTGTAGAAGTAGCAACGGCTTCTAATTTGCCGGAATACATGAAACAAAATATGGGTATTGAAACCAGTAGTGCTGCTCCATACGTCTCCTTATTTTGGGCAAGTTTAATGATTGGCAGATGGACAAGTTCTGCAGGTGCCTTTAATGTTAAAGCATCAATAAAAAGTAGTTTAAGATTTATAATGCCATACCTCGCTTTTGCCGTTTTTTTAATAGTAAATGCTATTGCTAAAAGCGATTTAACTGTTTTTTATCCTTATGCGGTTGTAATTTTAATTTTGATAGCAGCCGATATTTTAAGTAAGGGAAGTCCTGCTCGACAATTAGTTATTTTTTCAGGATGCGGTATTGCTGCGCTTATAATTGGGATGCTAACTACAGGATTAGTTAGTGTTTATGCTTTTATAAGTGTTGGTTTATTTTGTTCAACGCTTTGGCCATGTATTTTTACGCTTGCCATTTCCGGTTTAGGAAAACATACCAATCAGGGAGCAAGTTATTTAATTATGATGATAATGGGTGGCGGTTTAATAAGTTGGTTGCAAGGATGGCTGGCAGGACCAGATGTAATTGGCATCAAGGCTAGTTACTTGGTTGGTGTACTTTGTTTTGTATACCTGGCATTTTATGGTTGGAAGGCAAAAAAAATATTATTGAAGCAAGGCATTGATTTTTCTGATTCGAAAAAATCTGTAGGCCATTAATTTTTCGTACCGATTAATAAATTTTTATAACGCTTATGAAATATTTTGTTTTAGTTTTTTTTGTTTTAACCTCTGTTTTTTATACTTCTCAAAATAGTTTTACGTTTCCGGTAATTCCGTTGCCTAATAATTATACCATCACTTCTGGCCAATTTATTATTTCAGAAAAAACATCAGTTTATTGCAGTAGCGAAAACCTGAAAGAACAGATTAATTACTTTAATGCTTTTCTGAAAAATAACAATCAGATAAATTTAGTAGCAACAAACGAATCAACTCGTAAAAATTGCATTAAAGTTTTTTGGGATAAAAATCAAACATCCGAGTCTTACCAATTAACAATTAATCCTGAAAACATAATAATAAAAGGTGATACAACCGGAATTTTTTACGCGTTCCAAACCATTATTCAGTTAATAAATTCACAAACAGCCAAAACAATTAAATTACCTGGGTTATTTATTTACGATAAACCTGCATTTAAATGGCGAGGTATGCATTTAGATGTTTCACGACATTTTTTTTCGGTTGATTTTGTTAAGCGTTATATAGATTTTTTGGCAATGTATAAATTAAATACATTTCACTGGCACTTAACTGACGATCAGGGTTGGCGAATTGAAATTAAAAAATACCCTAAGCTTACTCAAATTGGGGCCTTCAGAAAAGGAAGTATGATAGGTAAGTACAGCGATTCTAATTATGATACAATAAATTATGGTGGTTTTTATACCCAAAATCAAATAAAAGAAGTGGTAGCCTATGCTCAAAAAAAACATATAACTGTGGTGCCGGAAATTGAAATGCCAGGACATTCGCAAGCCGCTATTGCTGCTTATCCATGGCTGTCATGTTCTGGAAAGTATCAAGATGTTGCCAAAGGCTGGGGTGTTTTTGAAGATGTTTTTTGTACAAAAGATTCTACAATTAATTTTTTACACCATGTTTTAGACGAGGTGGTTAATTTATTTCCCGGAAAATATATTCATATTGGTGGAGACGAATGTCCAAAAACTAGATGGAAAGCTTGTGCTAATTGTCAATCATTAATAAAAAAACAAAATTTAAAAGACGAACACGAATTACAAAGTTATTTTATTAAACAAATAGAAAAGTATTTAAACTCAAAAGGAAAACAAATAATTGGTTGGGATGAGATTTTGGAAGGTGGTTTGGCGCCTAATGCTGCAGTTATGAGTTGGCGTGGAATGGAAGGAGGAATTGCTGCTGCTAAAGAAAAACATTTTGTAGTAATGAGTCCCGGAACACATTGTTATTTTGACCATTATCAATCTTCACCAAGCGATGAACCTCTTGCTATAGGTGGTTTTACGCCTTTGGAAAAAGTGTATGATTTTAATCCTATTCCGCAGGAGTTAAACGCTGATGAACAAAAATATATTTTGGGTGCACAGGCTAATGTTTGGACAGAATATATTTTAAACGAAAAACAAGTAGAATATATGACTATGCCACGAATGGCTGCTCTCGCTGAAGTTTTATGGACAATGAGGGTAAACAAAAATGAAACTAATTTTTTAATTCGTTTGCAAGATCATTTTGCCAAGTTAGATAATCTTAATCTTAACTACGCAAAAGCTTTATATAATGTCGATTACAAGGTTAGCCCCGCATCTCAATGTAAAAATTTAAAATTAGAGCTCTCTGCCAATAATTATTTAGGCGATATTTATTATACGCTGGATGGTTCAGAACCCTCCGAAAAATCAATAAAATACACCACGTCTATTGAATTAAAAAAAGATATACTTGTAAAGAGTGCTTTATTTAAGAATCATGAGTTAAAAGGTAAAGTTGTTTCAAGAAATTATCAAATTAATAAAGCCACCAACAAATTGCCAATATTTAAATATCCTCCTAGTAAATATTACAATAAAGGTGGCAGTTTTGTTCTTGTAAACGGAGAAACAGCCAAATTGCCCAGAATTAATGATCAGTGGCTTGGCTGGAATGGCAATGACATCGAAGTTGTTATTGATTTAGAAAAACCAGACGAAATTACTTCTGTAGAAATTGGATTTTTAAAAGAAGAACTTAACTGGATTTATTTGCCAAAGGAAATTACATTATTGCTATCTGAAAACGGACTTGAATATAAAACGGTTGATACATTATTTGAAAAAAATATAAAAAACGACAGAGACTGTAATTTTATAGTTAGTAAACAACAAGCCCGGTTTGTAAAAATAATTGCGAAAAACCACGGAAAAATTTTATCAGGAAAACCGGGCGCAGGCGAAGATGCCTGGTTATTTTGCGATGAAATAAAAATTAACTGATATGAAAAGTAACAGAAGACAATTTATTAAATTTTCAGCAATAGCATCCTCATTATTTGCTTTCAATAAAAGTAAATCTGCTGAGTTGATGTTATCAAAAACAAAAAAAACTGTAAAACCAATCGTAATTTCTACATGGAGATTTGGTATAGAGGCGAATGAAGAGGCTTGGAAAATTTTGATAAATAACGGCAAAGCTTTAGATGCAGTAGAAGCAGGTGTAAAAGTTCCCGAAGCAGACCCAAATGAACGAAGTGTTGGTTTAGGCGGAAGGCCAGACAGAGATGGGAAAGTAACACTCGACGCATGTATTATGGATGAGTTGGGTAACATAGGTTCTGTTGCTTGTCTTGAAAATATTGTTCATCCAATTTCTGTGGCCCGCGCTGTTATGGAAAAAACGCCGCATGTTATGCTCACAGGCGAAGGTGCATTTCAATTCGCCTTATCTCAAGGGTTTAAAAAAGAAAATTTATTAACGCCCGAATCTGAAGCAGAGTGGAGGGAGTGGTTAAAAAAATCTGATTACAAACCCAAAGTAAATATTGAAAATCATGATACCATTGGCATGGTGGCGCTTGATATGAACGGAAATTTATCAGGTGCATGTACCACAAGTGGCATGGCTTTTAAAATGCATGGCCGTATTGGCGACTCTCCTATTATTGGCGCCGGTTTATTTGTAGATAATGAAGTGGGTGCAGTTACTGCAACAGGTCATGGCGAAGAAGTTATCAGAATTGCGGGTTCTCATGCTGTTATTGAATTAATGCGTCAGGGCTTACATCCTGAAGAGGCTTGTAAACGGGCGGTAGAGAGAATTATTTTAAGTGCTAAAAAAAGAAATAAGCCTTTAAATGAAATACAGATTGGTTTTATTGCTATAAATAAAAACGGCGAGCATGGTGCGTTTTGCCTCCAAAAAGGATTTAACTATGCGGTGTATTCTCCCGATATTAAAAATCAATTAATTGACGCCAAACATTTATTGTAGCAGTCATGTATAATCAAATTCTTGAAATAGCTTGCTTTAATTTAGAGTCTGCCATAATTGCTGCAAATTCAGGAGCGGATAGAATTGAGTTGTGTGAAAATTATACTGAAGGCGGAATAACACCTTCTGAAAAATTAATTTTAGAAGTTAGAAATAAAATTCAATTACCTATCCATGTAATTGTTCGTCCGCGAGGTGGAGATTTTGTTTATACAAGCGATGAAATTGATGCCATGAAAAAAACAATTATCTTTTGTAGAGAGCAAAACATTGATGGCGTTGTTTTTGGCTGCTTAACAACTAATAATCAAATTAATGTTTCTGTGTGCGAAGAACTTGTTAAACTAGCAAATCCAATGCATACAGTTTTTCACAGAGCAATTGATCAATGTCATGATTTATTTTCTGAAATTCAAAAACTAATTAATATTGGTTTTTCAGGTGTATTAACCTCTGGAGGCAAACAAAGCGCACTTGAGGGGAAAAATAGTATTGCCGATTTAAATAAATATTTTAAAAGTAAATTAACTATCATGCCCGGTGGCGGAATACGTTCTTCTAATTTAGCTGATATTATAAATACAACTTGTTGTAACGAGTACCACTCTGCCGCAATAACAAACGGGTCCATTATTTGCAACAGTGAAGAAATTAAAGAGCTAAAAAAATTAATCAGGAAGATTTGAGAAAAACAATTACATATTTATTTTTTCTTCTGTTTTTAGTTTTCAATTATATTGCTCAGGAAAATTCGTTTTTAATAAATACTGGGTGGCAATTTAAACAAGCAAATACTGCCATTTGGCATAATGCCTTTGTGCCTGGAAACATTTATTTAGATTTATATAAAAATCAATTAATTAAAGACCCGTTTTTTTCTGATAATGAAAAAGATTTACAATGGGTTGAAAACGAAAACTGGGAATATAAAACGACTTTTACATGC
>CANFQR010000149.1 GCA_947449125.1 Bacteroidota bacterium
AGCAATGTTAATTGCTACAAACGTTTTTCCTTCTCCACTAATTGTTGATGTAACAGATAAAATTTTTGAACCACCTGCATTATCAATAAACCCTAAATTTGTTCTTATAGTTCGAAATGCCTCTGAAATTAATGCCTTGGGATTTTTGTCAATTACTAATTGAGATATAGGAATATCACTTTGATATTGAGGAACAATACCAAGTAAAGTTACTTCACCTCTTGAATATCTGGTAATATCCTTCAATGAATATATTTTATCGTGTGTAATATATCTAATAAACACTAGTAGCAATGAAGCTAGAAATGAAAATAAAGATGTAATAATTATTGCATTCGATTTATTTGGTGATACCTTAACCCCTGAGTTTAAGGCCTTCTCTAAAATAATGTTTTTTGAAACATAACCCGCCTTAGAAATTGAAAATTCTGTTTTCTTCTCTAAAAGCAAGGTATAATACTTTTCACTTATAGAATATAATCTGCTCAGTCTTGAAAATTCAACTTCATCTTCGGGGTTTTGATTAAATTTAGTTTTAAAATCAGAAGATTTTTCTAGTAAATTTTTGTATTTTGTTTTATATCTTAATTTAACAGCTTGTAAACTTTCTAATAATAGCTTTTTTTGTGTTTCTATTTGATAATTTAATTGTTTAACCGTTTCAGAATTTGGTGTTGAAGTGTATAGTAAATTCTCTCTATCTAACAGTAATTTTTGTATAGACTGAGTTGATTCTTTAATTAGGTCTTCATATTCTGTACCTGAAATTAAAGATATCAACTGATAAATATCAATTCCTTTATTTTTATTAATATTTATTTGGATTTCATTAATTATTTTCTCCTCCATCTCAACCTTAAGTAACTCATCTTCAATTGTGGTATAACGAACCAATTCCGAATTGACTAAAATATCCTTTTCACTAAAGTTTTTTTCCTTTTTAAATCGTTGTAACTCGCCTTCAGTATTTTTTAAATCGTTAAAAACTAAACCTAATTGCGAGTCTATAAATGCCAAAATGTTTCTTGAACTTTCGCTTTTTCTTTCAACATCATAGTTTAAATACTCTTCAGTTATTGCATTAACTAAATCAGTTGCTTTATCTGAATTTACATCTTGAACCTTTACTAAAATCGTTTTTGCTTGTTCATTTAATAATTTAATGTTTAGTTTATTTTGCAGATTGCTTGTAACATTATCTGTTTGTGTTATAATAAAATACAAAGACTTATTTTCTTTCAAAGTTGATCTAACTATTAAATCATTCATTTTTGGATTAATAAATACATTTATGTCAAAATCTTTTGTTTTTAACCAATTATTTATTTCAAACTTTTCTGATTTTTTTCCAATTTTTACAACACCAGACTTTAAATTTTGATTTAGTTCAATATAAATTTTTTGACCATAAACAGCACTATTTTTTACATTTATTTTTATTAAGTAAGGTGAATAGTTATATAATTCGTTACTTTTAAAAGTGCCTTCACTGTAGTAACTAACACCTATATCTAACTTTTCAACAACGCGCTTTAAAAAAACTCTTGATTTAATTTGTTCTATTGCTTCTGCAATAATATCATTTGTATTCTCAAACGAATTTAATTTTAAGATATCGTCAGTTTGATTTGAATTATTAATTTGAATTACTGCTTTAGATTCAAAAACTGGCTGACTGTATCGTAAGTATAAAAATGTAGAGATAAAGGATACTAGAAAAAATATTAAAATAATTATTTTGCTTTTATTAAAAAGTAAATAAATAACCCCTATATCAAAATTAGATTGAAATCTTTCTGTAATATCTTTTAGTTGATTTTGACTATCTTCTTTAGGAGTTAACATGTGTTTAGTTTCTTAGATTATAAAACTGAATGAAATAAAAAGTTGTAGTCAATAAAGTTATAACTGGCGCAAATTCTAATGCAATGGTTCTAAATGGTCTATATCGTGGTTCAACATAAATAATGTCATTTGCTTGCACTTTCGAATTAGCCATAGATATACCATCAATTTTTGATAAGTCCATTAAATAAACAAATGGCTTTTGATCTGAATTTGAGTTATTTCTTATTAATTTTACTTTGTAAGCTTTGCCCTCTTCAGGAATTCCTCCGGCGTTTGCAATAACTTCCATAACCGTAGTATTGTTATTTAATAAAGTAATTACCCTAGCCTGCCCTGTATTACCAGGAAAAACAACTACTCTTTTATTTATAACTTTTAATGTCACAAATGGACTCACATAAAATTCAGCATATTTTTCTTCTAGAATTTTTTCAGCTTCTTTAATTGTTTTGCCCTCAATGGAAACTTTCCCAATTAGCGGCATTTTAATCGTGCCATCACTTTCAACTATAACATCCAGATCGTTCCTAAAGGCACCTGAAGCTGTTGTTGCAAGTTCTATAAGTTTAAAACCACCATTAGTAAAAATTTTATACTGAATCGCATCATTTGAAGCAATTTTATAATCAATCTTACCTAAAGAATCTACTAACTTATCGTAAGTATATTCTTTTGGAGTTTTAAGCATTAAATTGGACTTGAAAATTTTACAAGAAGACAGAATAATAACAAAAGAAAAAAATAATATAAAGTTTTTCATAATATATAACAAATGTAAAAAAATTTGGTCATTATTAAAAGAAAATCTATTGCGGATATTCAATTCTAGCGTGATAGATATTCATCAACCTTTTTTTAAATATTTTCCTAATAACTGTAATATCTTTAAACGTAATATTTGAATTAATAAACTGATTTTGGCTTATTTTATAATCAATAACAGAATCTACTAAATCATTAATTGAAACAACATCATGAACTTTTAAACTTCTAGAAGCTGCTTCCACACCATCTGCCATCATTAAAACAGCTGTTTCTTTACTAAATGGTATAGGTCCGGGATACCGAAATTCGTTTTCATTAATATTTTTATTATCGTTTTGTTTTTTCATCATCGATAAAAAATAACCAACGTAGGTTGTCCCATGATGAGTTCTTATAAAATCGATAATTTGTTCAGGCAACTTATTTTCTTTTGCAATTTCAACCCCCTCAATTACATGATTAAGTATAATATTTGCACTCTCTAGCGGATCCATTTCTTGGTGAGGACTATATTGTTTTGATTGATTTTCGGTAAAATAATTTGGATTTTTTAATTTACCAATATCATGATACATAGCTCCGGTTCTTACCAAAAGTGTATTTCCTCCAATATAATAAATGGCTTCCTCTGCCAAATTTGCAACCTGCAAGCTATGCTGAAATGTTCCAGGAATATCTTGAGATAATTTACGTAAAAGTGGTTGATTAAGATCGCATAATTCTAATAATTTAAAGTCTGAAATAAATCCAAATATTTTTTCAGTTAATAAAATAATTGGGTAAGCCAGCAAAACCAAAACTGAACTTATTGCAAAAGGTACATAAACGCTAATTTTTTTAACTAATTGAGGGATACCAAACGATACATTATAACTTAAAAACAATAAAACATAAAATAAAAAAACCAATGATGCAGCATTAACAATTTGTTGTCTTTTTCTCATTTCTGCCACACTAAAAAGTGTTGCTATCCCTGAAATTAATTGCAGTAAAATAAATTCAAATTTATCTGCCATGAAAAAGCTACAAATCAATACTACAATTAAATGAGTAAATAATGCTGTTCTACTATCAAAAAAAACTCTAACCATTATTGGCACCAAAGCAAATGGCAAAGACAATATCAAAAGTCCGTATTTTGAAAAAACAAAACTTGCAAAAACAGAAACAAGTATAACTAAATACAAAAAAACAAATTGTTTATTTTGACCAAAAATAATTTTCCGGAAAAAATACAAATAACCAAATAACAGCATTAATAATAGAGAAACTAACAAATACTTAAAAAAATGTTTAAGTAAAGAATTTACAGAATTTAAACTGTCTAAATAAAAATAATGATTGATTAAAAAACGCTTATTATTGGTAAGCGCTTCGCCTTGTTTAACAATAGTTTGTCCTTTAAAGATGATGCTTTTATAATTCGAAATTTTATCCAGAGTTGACTTTAAATAAAAGGCAGTCTTTTCATTATTTAAATAGTAGTTTACAAATAAAAAATCATGATAATTAATTTTAAAAACATCTGCTTCATTATTTTTTCTTAATTCATTATTAATAAATTCAGTGGCAGTGGCAATATTAAAAAAATGATTATAAGTATTGGTTTCTGCATAATTGCCATTAATTATTAAAATTGGCATTTTTTGTTGAGAGGTATCAATGGTTTCAATTATTCCAGTATTAAAAACGCTATCAAAAATTGGTTTATAGACTAAATAAGCCTTTTTATTTTTAAATTTTAACTGTTCAAAATTTGCTTTTTTAATCAATTTTTCCGCATCATTATTTTCAAAAAACAAAGGCGTTTCACTTTCAATTTTTTGCTTTTCATTATTAATTTCTTTTGGAGACTTTTTGAGAAAGAAATCGTTTTCTGAAATTAAATCTTCGTATGACCAAACAGGATCAAATGCTCCAACCCTATGTCCTTTTACCTGCCTGTCAGGAATTATAATTGAAATAATAAGAGCGCAAACTAAAACAACCAAAATTTTAAATATAAGATTGTGTTTTGATTGTATATAAATTAAAATATTCATTTTGTACAAAATAAAGATTTAAGTTATTACCTATTTAAAAAAGAAAATATGGTTTTTAACAGCGTATTTTTAATACTGTTATTTTTTCAAAAGTCATTATTTTGTAATTTAGAAAATAGGAATTAAATTATTTATAAATCCCAAAAACCACGGGCACCTTATTAATTTCTGGTTTTTCAATTTTGCGCCATTCAGCCACAGATTTTGATTTTACCAATTGATTTTTACTTGTAATATCCTTCCCTATAAAAAGTATGGTTTGAGGAGAAAGACTTTGTAATAAAAGACCCAATAATTGATCGTTTCTGTAAGGTGTTTCAATAAAAAATTGAGATTGACCATTTTTTAACACCAATAATTCTAACTCTTTTATTCGCTTTAAGCGTTGAATTTTATCAATAGGCAAATACCC
>CANFQR010000150.1 GCA_947449125.1 Bacteroidota bacterium
AAACTGGTTAAGAATGTCAATTACAGCACCTGAAGGCACAACCTTTGAATCAACCGATGCTTTGATGGATAAAATTTCAAATTTTGTACAAGATTCAGTTCCTGAAAAGAATGTGTGTTTAACAGTAACTGCTCCTGGTTTTGCAGGCTCAGGGGCTGTTAATACAGGGTTTGTCCGCTTGGCACTTACCCCATCAGCTGAGCGAAAACGGACACAAGCACAAATTGCAAATTATTTAAATAAATATGTTGCTCAATTTCCAGAAGGAAAAGTTTTTATTATTCAAGAACAATCCATTTCATCGGGTGGTGGACCAAGAGGTGCTTTACCGGTTCAGTTTGTTTTGCAGACAAATGATTTTACTAAACTGAGGGAAAAACTCCCAAAATTTTTAGAGTTAGCTAATAAAAATCCAACATTTCAAGGAGTTGATGCCAATTTAAAATTTAATAAACCAGAATTAGTAATTGAAATTAATCGTGATAAAGCTAAAACTATTGGTGTGTCTATTGCAGATGTAGCGCAAACAATTCAATTGGCATTAAGTGGGCAAAGGTTTGGTTATTATATTAAAGGCGATAAACAATATCAAGTGTTAGGTCAGGTAAGTAGAGAGTACAGAGATGATCCAAGCGATATAAAAAATTTATATGTGAGAAATAAAAATGGTAAAATGATTCAACTTGATAATATTATTTCAATAGTAGAGAAAAGTAGCCCACCTCAGTTTTATCACTATAACCGTTATCAATCAGCAACGGTATCTGCCGGTCTTGCGCCCGGAAAAACAATTGGCGATGGTATTGATGAAATGAATAAAATAGCAAAAGAGGTTTTAGATGATGATTTTAAGACAGCGTTAACAGGAGCTTCAAGAGATTTTGCTGAAAGTTCGTCAAATATACTTTTTGCTTTTATTTTGGCTTTAATTATTATTTATTTATTGTTAGCTGCCCAATTCGAGAGTTTTTTAGAACCGCTTATTATTATGCTAACGGTTCCTATGGCATTGTCTGGAGCATTATTTTCACTTTGGTATTTTAATCAAACTTTAAATATTTTTAGTCAAATAGGAATGATTATGTTAATTGGGCTTGTGACAAAAAACGGAATATTAATTATTGAATTTACAAACCAATTAAGAAAAAAAGGTTTTGGTTTAAGTGAAGCTTTAATTGAAGCAACAACTGCTAGACTTAGGCCAATTTTGATGACAAGTTTGGCAACTATTTTGGGAGCACTGCCTATTGCTTTAGCTTTAGGCGCCGGCTCAAAAAGCAGAATGGGTATGGGTATAGTTATTATTGGAGGTTTATTGTTGTCTATGATTTTAACTCTTTTTGTTATTCCAGCAATGTATGCTTATTTGGTAAAAGATAAAAAAAATGATAATGAGGCCTCTTAAATACTATTTTATTTTTTTTGCGTTTTATAACTGTTTTCACGCTCAAGAAATTTTAACAGTAACTGATGCAATTAAATTGGGTTTAGAAAAAAACTACTCCGTGCTTATTGCAAAAAACAATAGCGAAATTATTAAAACTCAAAATAATTTAGGTAGCGCAGGCATGTCGCCAACAGTGAGTTTAAACAGCGGATTAAGTGCCGCAAGTTTAAATTCACACCAAGAATTTAATACCGGGGCTGTTCAAGATAGAATAGGGGCTAAAACAAATAATTTAAATGCCTCAATAAATGCAAACTGGACAGTTTTTGATGGTTTTAAAATGTTTGCCGTTAAAAAGAGATTAACTTTAAACGAAGAGCTTTCAAGCATTCAGTTAAAACAACAAATGGAATCTACCATTTACGATATAATTGTTGCGTATTACGATATTGTTAAAATTAGTTCTTTAATTAAAGCAGCAAAACAAAATTTAAGTATTTGCGAGGAACGAAAAAAACTTGCCAAAATTAAATTTGAAATAGGTTATGATTCTAAAGTTGATTTAATGTTAGCGCAATCTGATGAAAATAAAGCTAAAAGCAGTATTATACAACTAGAATTACAAGTATTAAATTCAAAAATAAATTTAAATAATTTAATCAGTAAGCCTGCTGACTATAATTTTAACACATCAGATTCAATTATAATAAATTATAATCCAGAAATAGATGATTTAAAAAAGGAGGCTACGTTAAACAATTCATCAGTATTAATTTCAAAACATAACGAATTAATATTTAAACAGAGTTTAAATGAAGCTAAATCAACTAATTTACCCTTTGTACAAATTAATAGCGCTTACAATTTTACCCGAAATGAAAGTGAGGCGGGCATAATATTTTTAAATAGGCAAAATGGTTTAAATGCCGGTTTAACAGCAGGTTGGTTACTATTTAATGGAAATAAAAATAACAGATTGGTTAAAGAAAGAACCATTTTAGAGCTTAATCAAAAGTATATAACTAATCAAACTCAACTTAAAGTAGATGGTTTGATTTACATTAATTACCAAACTTTTTTGCTTAATAAAAAACTAGCCGAATTAGAGTTACAGAATTTAAAAGATGCAAGAGAGTTAGTTAATGTTTCGTTAGAACGGTATAAAATTGGGAAAGCTAATTTCTTAGAAACAATAGAAACACAAAAAAATTTAGAAGAAACTCAAACCCGATATATCAACGCTCTTTATGCTGTAAAAATTGCAGAAACGGAACTGTTAAAAGTTAATGGTAGTTTGGTAAAATAAACAAATTATTTACTTAAACGCATCTGGATAACACCTAAAAAGGCTTCTTTAAAAATTTTGGTGCTCATTTTACTTTCGCCTAACACACGGTCGGTAAACAAAATGGGTACCTCGGTAATTTTAAAACCTTTTTTATAAGCCCTGTATTTCATTTCTATTTGAAAAGCATAGCCCATAAATCGAATGGCATCTAAATCAATTGATTCAAGAACTTTACGCCTGTAACATTTAAAACCTGCTGTGGTATCTTTAACTGGCAGCCATAATACTATGCGTACATAAACCGATGCAAAATAACTCATTAATATGCGCCCAACTGGCCAATTTGTAATTTTTCCGCCACGGCAATATCTAGAACCCACGGCAACATCAGCACCTGATTCACAAGCTTCTAATAAACGAACTAAATCATTTGGATTATGACTGAAATCGCAATCCATTTCAAAGATAAATTCGTAGTTATGTTTTAATGCCCATTTAAAACCATGAATATAGGCGGTACCTAAACCAAGCTTGCCTTTTCTCTCTTCTAAGTGTAATTTATTTTGAAATTCTTTTTGAAGTAATTTAACCTTGTTGGCTGTGCCATCGGGAGATCCGTCATCAACAATTAATAAGTCAAAATTTCTAGGTAACGAAAAAACAGCACGAATCATTTTCTCAATGTTTTCAATTTCGTTGTATGTTGGTATGATGACTAAATTATTGCTCATTGACATTACGAATATAGTTAATATGCGTTTAAATTAATAATCAAAAAAACAATTGTGTTATTCTTTTAATAATTTTATAAATATTTAAATTAAGTATACTTACAGTTATTTACAGAATGATAATTTTTAAAAATAATATAAGATGGGTTTTAGCAATAATTACCATTTTATTTTTTTTTAATTCAATATTTTCTCAAACCGATTTAGGTAATACAAAAAAACGATACGCAATTTCCGGTTTTCCGCTAATGTATTATACACCCGAAACTCGATTTGCGTTTGGAGCTGCTGGCATTTGCAACTTTAATTTTAAAACAGATTCTATAAATGCACAGCGTTCTAATTTTAATTTGGGATTTGCATTAACTCAAAATAAACAAGTATTATTTTATTTACCTTATTGTTTGTTTTTAAAAAACAAACAATTTCAGGTTTATGGAGAGTTAGGTTACAATAAATATTTTTATAATTTTTATGGTGTTGGCAATTCCCAACCTGCAAATTTTGTTGAAAGATATGGTTTAGAATTTCCTAGAATCAGAATTACTGCCTTAAAAAAAATGGCTAAAAATTTTTATGCCGGTTTAAGGTATGCCTACGATAACTACACCTTATTTAATTTAGATACATCAGGTCAATTAATAACCCATAAAATTAGCGGATCACAAGGGGGAGTTGTTTCGGGTTTTGGAATAGTAAGTTTATATGATAGCCGAGATTTTATTTTTTATCCAACAAAAGGTTTTTTTGGTGAATTAGTAATTTATAAAGACGATAAATTAACAGGAAGCACATTTAATTATACAAGAATTGCTTTAGATATTACCAACTATTTTAGTTTTAAAAAAAGTACTATTTCGTTAAATTTTTACTCGGTTTATTCTGATTCAGAACTTCCTTTTTTTCAGATGGGCAATTTGGGAGGGATGAAAAAAATGCGAGGTTTTTATGAAGGTAGATACAGGGACAATAATCTTGTGCTTTTCCAAGCTGAATATAGAAGGCAGCTTATAGGAATATTAGGTTTTACAGTATTTGGGGATGTTGGACAAGTGGCAAAAAATTACAATTCTTTTTATGTTAAAAATTGGCGTTACACTTATGGCGCAGGTTTGCGTTTAACAATTGATAAGCAACAGAAAATTAATTTGAGATTTGATATGGCTGTTGGCAATAATAAAGTACTACCCTATTTTACAATTGGCGAGGCCTTTTAACTTTGTTTATAACTTGTATTAAAATGTATTAAGCAATTCATTTTATTAAAAATAACAATAAGTTTATTGATTAATTTTGACTCGTGGTAAAAAAATTTAATGTAAGAGTTTATGGTATTTTAATTCAAAACAATTCTGTTTTAGTATCTGACGAATACATTAAAGGCAATAAAATTACTAAGTTTCCGGGTGGTGGTTTAGAATTTGGTGAAGGTACAAAACAGTGTTTGATTCGAGAATTTTTAGAAGAGTTAAATTTAGAAATTGAAATTATAGATCATTTTTATACAACTGATTTTTTTGTGGCCTCAACATTTCATACCAACAGCCAAATTATAAGTATATATTATTTAGTAAAAGCTTTAGGCGATATTAATTGCAATGTTAGCGAAACACCGCATAATTATTTAGTACAAGAAGG
>CANFQR010000151.1 GCA_947449125.1 Bacteroidota bacterium
AGGGATAAAATAATTTTCCGAAAATGTAATCTAAAGAAAAGCCTGGGTATATTTTACCAAGACCATAATTTATTAAAGCAATTAAGGCAATAAATCCAATAAGCATGGCAATTACATTAATGGCAATTTTCATTCCATCCGATGCGGCATGCGAAATGGCATCTATTAGATTAGTATGTTCTTTTTTTATTTCGAGTTTAACTTTTCCTTTTGTAACCGGCTCTTCGGTTTCAGGGAAAATAATTTTTGAAATTACGATTGCAGCCGGAGCAGCCATTAGGCTGGCAGTTAAGAGATATTCAGCTTTGGCGCCCATATTAACATAAACAATTAAAATTCCGCCAGCAATGCACGCCATGCTCCCTGCCATAGATGATAATAACTCGCTTTTTGTCATTGAGGCTAAATATGGACGAATCATAACTTGTGCTTCAACCTGACCAACAAAAGCGCTTGCCACATTACTTAATGCCTCTGCACCACTTGCTCTCATTACAAAATTCATAACACGTGCAATTAAAGCAACCAAACGTTGCATAATTCCAAAATGATATAAAATGCCAACAATTACACAAACCAAAATTATTGTTGCAGTAACACTGAATGCAAAAACAAAGGTATGTGGTGCACCATAAGCTGCCGATGTACCGTCGTGTTTATCAATCATTACGCCTCCGTATACAAAAGCTGCTCCCTGAGTTGCAAACTGTTCAATTTTTGCCATTCCTCTCCCCAGAATTTCAAAAAAATGAGTAATAAAAGGAACTTTGAGCACTAAAATGGCTATTAGAATTTGTAAAGCTAAACCACTTAAAACCAAACGTAAATTAATGGCTTTACGATTATTTGACATTAAAAAAGCTATACCAAAAATTACTAAAATACCTATTAAACCAATAAATCTGTCCATAACACTAAACTATGATTAAAAATACTAAAATATAACTTGTAACCAAAGTCATTTTAAAAGTTATGATTTTAAAAAGGAGGTAATTATGTTTTATAAAGTTTTGGTTTGCTTAGTAGCAATAAATTTAAACATCTCAGCAAAACATCAACGAATTTATTTACAGCATGCCTTAAATTTTAAGTTAGTGAAAGCCACAGCAGTAAGCCTGGGTGGGTATCAAGGATTTTGCGTTAATGTTAATTTAAAAAATTTAAGCAATGATTCACTAATAGTAATTTTGGAGGCTGGCCGTCGATTAAATTCCTTAGATGAAAAAACGCAAGACGTATTAATTACACGTCAGGAGATTATTGCTTTAAAAAAAGCAGAAAATAAATCGGTTAAAGCAAAAGGTTATTGTTGTCAGGCGTCTAATTATGCTCCTTTTATTGGTGCGCAATATGATATTAATAAGTTGGCAGATGCTAATTTGGTAATGTTAGCCAGGTATCTTAATGAAAATACTTTTGAAAAACAAGCAGAGCAACATGCAGTTTGGGCCTTGAGTGATAACAAATCCTCAGCTCAAATTACCTCGGTTAATGATTCGCTAATAATGCCATTAAAAAAAATGGTTTGTGCCTTAAAAGGAGAAGTATTGCCTTGGTATTCAATTGTATCAGGTACCTATGTTTTTAGAAATGGTGTAATGATAACTACTCCTCTATATTTAAGAGGGAATTTAGAGTATGCTATTGATGAAGATAGTTATACTACCATGCACATTTTAAACGCAAAAGGAATTGAAGTTGGCAAGATAGATAGCAAATGGCTATTGGCAGGAAAAAATCAAAACTATGTACTAAATATTCCTATAAAAAATTTAAATAAAGGAAAATACATGGTAGAGTTAAAAACTGTACAAAAGCAATTAGCAATTAAAGAATTTGAAATTTAAATGTTAATTATTAAGATTTAAAAAGTGGGTATTTTACCATCATGGTATTTACTTTCTTTTTAATTTTTAATAATTCTTTTGAATTGTCTTTGTTTTTTAAAACGGCATCAATTAGTTCAACAATTTTAAGACAGTCTTTTTCTTTTAGGCCTCTTGTGGTAATTGCCGGAGAACCTATTCTGATGCCAGATGTAACAAAGGCAGATTTGTCGTCAAAAGGTACCATGTTTTTATTTACGGTTATATTAACTTGCTCAAGCGCGGCTAATGCCTCTTTACCGGTTAGATTTTTATTTCTAAGATCAATCAAAAACATATGATTGTCTGTTCCTTTGGATACAATATTGTAGCCAAGATCCATGAATCCTTTGGCCATTGCTTTTGCGTTTTTTACCACTTGAATACAATAGTGCATGTAGTCATCGGTAAGAGCTTCGCCGTATGCAACGGCTTTAGCCGCTATAACGTGTTCAAGCGGGCCTCCCTGAGTTCCAGGAAAAACCGCCATGTCTAAAATATTACTCATCATTTTAACTTCTCCTTTTGGAGTTTTTTCTCCAAATGGGTTTTCAAAGTCTTTCCCCATCATAATCATGCCACCTCTTGGTCCGCGCAATGTTTTATGAGTGGTTGTAGTAACAATGTGGCAATGTGGCAACGGATCATTTAAAATACCTTTTGCAATTAATCCGCTTGGATGAGAAATATCTCCCAGTAAAATTGCACCTACCGAGTCTGCAATTTTTCTTAATCGCTCATAGTCCCAATCTCGCGAATAAGCGCTTGCACCGCAAATTATCATTTTTGGTTTTTCATTTTTTGCAGTAGCTTCTAATTTATTGTAATTAATTAAGCCTGTTTCTTTTTCTACACCGTAAAAGGTTGGTCTAAATAATTTCCCCGAATAATTAACTGCAGCGCCGTGTGTTAAATGTCCGCCATGGGATAGGTCAAGACCTAAAATAGTATCACCGGGTTTTAAACAAGCCAGCATAACCGCCGAATTTGCTTGAGCACCTGAGTGTGGCTGAACATTAACCCATGCTGCGCCAAATAATTGTTTTGCTCTATCAATTGCCAATTGTTCAACTTTGTCAACTACTTCACATCCCCCATAGTAACGTTTAAATGGCAAACCCTCAGCATATTTATTGGTTAAAACACTTCCCATTGCCTGCATAACCTGGTTGCTGACATAATTTTCGCTTGCAATAAGTTCAATACCTGTTGTTTGACGGTGTAATTCTTCTTTGATTAATTTAAAGATAGTTGAATCTCTTTTTATCATGATTTATTTGGTTTTGTGTTTAGTTTTTCTGACGCTAATAAAATTAAGCAAATTATTGGTGATTGCGCAATTCCTAGTAACCAACGGCTAATTGTATATTCATCGTCCTGAAATCGTTTATTAATAAAATAACCATATATCATAGAAACTGCGGCCAAAATTAGTAAAAGGATATAGGAATAGGTAAGAATTTTTAATAAAATTTTTTGCTCGCTAATTTTTTTTAAGCACAATAAGTTTAATGCGTAAAATAAACCAACCCAAAATAAGGTTAACAAATATTTAGAAAAATAAAGTGTTTTGTATGAAAACAGTTTGAAAAATGTCATTATCGAAGACATTGGTAAATCAGTATGTCCGTAATATTTTTGGTACATTATATTATTTAAGTTTACAAAAAAATACTCCCTAAAATAACCTAAGCAACCAAATAGAATTGTGAAAATTATTAGTTTATAAATTTTCATATCGTAGTTTAATTATTTATGTGAAAATTTATTAACCCAAATTACCCATAAAAGAAAAATGAATAAATAAATTAAAAAAGTAAACGTATACGTATGATTAAAATTTAAAGCTTGAGGATAGAATTTTGCAATTAGAACCAAAGCTGTTACCCTTAAAATATTTAAAACATGAATAGCAATAATGCCTGATGGAATATACCAAAGTTTAGTTTTTATTTTACCCGGATAAGCAATAATGAATACCGAGAATAATGAGAAAAGTGTAATAGCATTACAGTTTGAACCAATCCAAACACCGCTGGAACCATCTATTCCAATAACCTGGTAGTCGTGATCTTGAAGTACTTTAAAGGTGGAGTACCCCTTTTTTTTCAATATAAAATCTACAATCTCAATAATGCTTCCAATAAATTTTTGATCGTAAAATGTATATCTTTTTACTATAAATTGATAAATGAGATATAAAAAAAAATAGAGGAAGGAAGCTATTAAAATAAATCTTAAAAAGGCGTTTGATTTAAATAATGCCTTCATAGAACAATAATATTGTTTAGTTTATTGATTTTTGTTTATGGCGAGCTGATACTATTTTCTTAACACCATAAGCAGCGCCTGCAACAATTAAGAAGGTTACCCCGCCATCAACAGGTACGCATGGTGGTGGCCAACATCCCGGCGAGCCACCAGGAGGTGGTGGAGGTACAGAAAAAATTTTTGCAATACCTAACAGAAAAAATAAAAATACGAGCGAATACTTAGTTAATCTCATTCTAAGATTTAAAAGTACAAAAAAATATAAATCAAACAAGATTAATCATTAAAACTTTATATTTGTTAAATAAATAAAAAGTGGCTACTAATCCAACAAATACTAAAAAACAAGCGATTATTTCGCAAAAAGATTTGAATCTTTTATTACGCATCATAAAAAATAATTGGTGGGTTTTTTTTGTTGTGCTACCTGTTTTTTATGGGGTTGGAACTTTTTATGTTTTTAGATTAACCTCCGTATACGAGTCTCAAACAACAATTTTATTAAAAACAAACGATCAATATTATCAAAATAATGTTTTAAGCGATCAAAATTTTTACTCCTACAGTTCATATGTAGATAATTTAAATGAGCAACGAATTATACAATCATACGATTTAGCTCGACAAGTGGTTGATAAGTTAATCGATAAAATACAAACTTCATATTTTATTGTTGGAAAAGTAAGAACCACCGAGCAATTTAAGGGTACACCATTTAAAATAACTGTTAATTCTTTAAATCCAGATTATTTCGAAAAAATTTTTGATTTTAAAATTATTGATTTTGATAATTACGAATTGTTTTTCGAAAAAAATGGGGTTAAGCAAACAAAAAAAGGTAAGTTCGGCCAAGACCTTGTTGATTTAGAAATGAGTTTAAGAATAGACAGAGAAGGTTTTTTTA
>CANFQR010000152.1 GCA_947449125.1 Bacteroidota bacterium
TCTAATACAATACTGATAAAACTTAACAAATAACAAAGCAATTTTCTTAAACACAATTTTTACTTTACAGTTAATTTTAACATGGAGACATTATTTATAAAACCTTCTAAATTATCGCCGATTGAGACAGGACCGACCCCTTCAGGCGTTCCGGTATAAATTAAATCGCCAACT
Source organism: Bacteroidota bacterium (assembly GCA_947449125.1). GTDB lineage: Bacteria > Bacteroidota > Bacteroidia > B-17B0 > Aurantibacillaceae > Aurantibacillus. The sequence continues at coordinate 175 of CANFQR010000152.1, forward strand.
TTTAAGGTTACAAATTTTGAAACGTAAGAAATTACTTTATCAAATGAAAATATTAAATCTTTTGAGTTGCCTATTTGTTTTGGTTGATTATTAATTTTTAATTCAAAATTAATATCATCTAATTTTAATTGCTCCTTTTTTATAAACGCTCCAAGTGGAGCACTGTTATCAAATGATTTTGCTTTTTCCCAGGGTAAACCTTTTTGTTTGCATATTGCCTGAATATCACGGGCTGTAAAATCAATTCCTAAACCAATTTCATCGTAATATTTGTGAGCAAATTGCTCTTCAATATGCTTTCCTGCTTTGCAAATTTTTAAAACCAATTCTATTTCATGATGTAATTCTTTTGTAAAGTCCGGAAAATAAAAATCGCTCTCTTTTAATACAGCTGTATCGGGTTTCATAAAAAAAACCGGTTCGGTAGGTAATTCAGATTTCATTTCTTTAGCGTGTTCAGCATAATTACGCCCTATACATATTATTTTCATTGGTTTTGTAAATTTATTTACAGGTAAATATAACTCAAAATTTTCAGCTTTATTTGGTACATTTATATCTTATTATGGAACAAAAATTTGACATTATTATCGTTGGCGGAGGCATAGTTGGATTAGCTACGGCATATAAACTTTGCACCTATCATCCAAACAAAACTATATTGGTTTTAGAAAAAGAAAAAGATGTTGCGCAACATCAAACTTCACATAACAGTGGCGTAATTCATAGTGGTATTTATTACAAACCCGGCTCTTACAAAGCAAAAAATTGTGTAGACGGCAGAAGAGAATTAGTTCAGTTTGCAAAAGATTATAAAATTGCTCACGAAATTTGCGGAAAATTAATTGTTGCTACCCACGAAAGTGAATTAGCGCACATGCACAAAGTTTTTAATAATGGGGTTGCAAATGGTGTTGAGGGTATGGAAATAATAAACCCAAAACAAATAAAAGAAATAGAACCATTTTGCGAGGGCATTGCTGGAATTCGAGTTGGCTGTACCGGAATTATAGATTATGGCGATGTAGCAAAAAAATACAAAGAAATAATTAATTCTAAAAACAATGGAAGTATGGTGCTAACCTCTCAAGAGGTAATTGGTTTTGAAAGAGGACAAGAAGGCACAACGGTTATTACAAAAAGTAATAAATTTATTGGAAAATATATCATAACAACCTCAGGACTTCAGGCAGACAGAATTGCCAAAAAAGAAGGGCAAAAAAGTGATGCCGCTATTATTGGTTTTAGAGGCGATTATTATGATTTAACTGAAAAAGGATTGCAAAAAGTGAAGCACTTAATTTACCCTGTACCAAATCCTAAATTCCCATTTCTTGGGGTTCATTTTACCAGAATGATTCACGGCGGAACAGAATGTGGACCAAATGCGGTTTTTGTTTTTGATAGAGAGGGATATAGCAAAACTGCATTTAGTGTTAAAGATACGGCTGAAGCATTCGCATTTAAAGGCACCTGGAAATTTTTTGCCAAACATTGGCGCTTTGGTTTAGATGAATACCGCGGAGCTTTTAGTAAAACTTATTTTTTAAATCGATTGCGTAAATTAATTCCATCTTTAGAAATGGATGACATTATTGCATCACGCTGCGGCATTAGAGCTATGGCATTAGGGCCTGAAGGCGAAATGCTCGATGATTTTAAAATAGAAAAACATGGCAATGCCATGCACGTAATTAATAGTCCTAGTCCAGCAGCCACTGCAAGCTTGGCATATGGTAACGAAATAGCACTAATGGCCACCGATTATTTTAATTTAAAATCTTAAACCTACAAAGTAATAACTGAATTTTACGCTGTTAAAAAACTATGAGAAATAAAAATTTAATCGGAACAGGAGTAGCCATTGTCACTCCATTTACAAAAAAAGGGAATGTAGATACCGAAGCTTTAAACAAACTTGTAAAACATTTGCATAACGGCAAAGTTGACTATTTAGTTGTTTTAGGAACAACTGGAGAAAGCGTAACATTAAGCAAAGAAGAAAAACAACTTGTTATTGATATTGTAGTAAAAGCTAATAATAAAAAATTACCACTAGTCTTAGGAATTGGTGGCAACAATACAAAAGAAGTTATTGAAACAATTCAAAAAACAGATTTAAAACCATTTGAAGCAATTTTATCGGTTGCGCCTTATTACAATAAACCAAATCAAGAAGGGTATTATCAGCATTACAAAGCCATAGCACAAAGCACAAAAAAAGACATTATACTGTATAACGTACCGGGACGTACCGGAAGTAATGTAACCTGGGAAACTCAGGTGAGAATTGCAAAAGATTTTAAAAACATAGTTGCAACAAAAGAGGCTAGCGGTAACATGGAACAAATTATGAAAATTATTAAAAATAAACCGAAAGATTTTTTAGTAATTAGCGGAGACGATAACCTAACGCTTTCAGTTATTGCTGCCGGAGGTCATGGTGTTATTTCAGTTGTTGCAAACGCATTTCCAAAAAATTATAGCGAAATGGTTAGGTTATGTCTGAAAAATAAATTTAATGATGCCAGAAAATTACATTACGATTTAATTGATATTACCGATCAACTTTTTGCAGATGGTAATCCGGGAGGAATAAAACAAGCCTTAAGCCTACTCAATATTTGCGAACCTTATGTACGTTTACCTTTGTGTGAACCAAGCGATAAGGTAAAACAAAACTTAAAACAATTAATGAAAAATTACAAATGAGTAAACTTAAAATTTTAGATAAAACTCAAATAGACCAGAAATTAAACAGACTGGCTTATGAAATTTATGAAAATAATTTTTCAGAAAAAGAATTATTGATTGTTGGTATTGATGGAAATGGCTACAAAGTCGCCAATCATATTTGTGAAAAATTAAAAAAAATATCTCCTATAAAAATAACACTTGGCAACATTAAACTAAATAAAGATAAACCATGGGAAGATGAACCAGTAATTAATTTCGAAGAAAAATCTTTCGTTAACAAAAGTATTATTGTTGTAGATGATGTGTTAAATAGCGGAAAAACATTAATGTATGCCGTAAAATTATTTTTAAATAAACCTGTAAAAAAAATAAATACAGTAATTTTAGTTGACAGAAGTCATACAAGATTTCCGGTAAAAGCAGATTTTGTTGGTTTGCGATTAAGTACAACTTTACAAGAACACATTGAAGCTGACTTCTCTAAAAAAGGAAAAGAAAGTGTTTATTTAATTTAATTTTGTGCCAGAGTCTTCCAAAATAAACGAACAAAAGCAAATTCAGGATTTAAAACTGAACGCCCTGCTCGAAGTTACAAAAGCTATTAATAATAATTTTTCTACAAGCCAGTTATTAGACTTATTTCAAGAGATTTTAGAAAACCGTTTAGGTGTTGGCAAGCTAGCTTTATTTAGTTTTGATAATGAATGGAAATGTTTGCTTAAATATGGCTTTGGTAAAGACTCACCTAACATACAATTTGAAAGTGAATTACTAAACATCACTGAAATTAACACAATTAATTTTGGGCATAGCGAATTAAGTAAACAATTTGAAATTGTAATACCTGTTTTTCACAAAAAAACACCATTAGCTTTTGTTTTGTTAAGCGATGTTCAAGAGCAAAAAATAGAGCTTAGTGCTGCCATAAAACACTTACCATTTATACAAACGTTAACCAATATTATTATTGTTGCCATTGAAAACAAAAAACTGTTTAAAGAAAATATTGAACGCGCCCAGATAAAAAAAGAATTAGAACTTGCACAAAGTATGCAGCAAATGCTTTTTCCTAAAGATTTACCTAACTCTGACGGTTTGCTTGTTGCAGCAAAATACTTACCACATCAACAAGTTGGTGGCGATTATTATGATTTTATTAAATTAAATAACCACGAATATATTTTTTGCTTGGCAGACGTAAGCGGAAAAGGAGTTGCTGCAGCATTATTAATGAGTAATATACAGGCATCGCTCCAAAGCTTAATTACTTACACGCATAATTTAAAAGATATAATAATTGAATTAAATAAAAGAGTTATATCAAATGCAAAAAACGAAAAATTTGTCTCACTATTCTTGGCTAAACTAAACACCAAGAGCCAACAATTAACATACATTAATGCGGGACATAACCCTCCTATTTTATTTTACGAAAATAAATTTTCAGAACTAACCAATGGTTGTCCTTTATTGGGGATTACAGAAAGTTTGTCCTTAATTAACGTTGAAATATTTAATTATACTTCTGAATTTACGCTATTATGTTATACTGATGGATTAACAGACACATTGAATTCAGAAAATAATACTTTAAGTATCAAAACACTAGAAGAATTAATTTCAGAAAACAATCAGTTGAATCCCGAAGATATAAATACCAACATCTTAACATTTGCTGAAAAATTTAAAGGAGAAAACGAATTCCCAGATGATATTGCGCTGTTAACTTTAAAAGTAAGCGACTTAAATTTTTAAGACTTTATAAAGATTTATAAATTACTCGACTTTACGACTTTATCTTTTTTTCTGAAATAAATATCAATACAAACAAGCGCTGACAAAAACGACCAAAAAGGCAATGAGAGTTTATCTGTATCTAAAAAATTATTTAAAAACCCGTGTACAAAATAGGTCATTAATCCTAAAAATAAACCAATAACTAAAATTTTAATTTCAGTTTCTGCAACTGAATAAACTAATCTATAACCTAAAGCAGTACTATAAAATAAAATACAAATAACAATCACAAGTCCTATTATTCCTTGTTCAGATAATGGACCTAAATATTCGCTGTGAGCATTTCCGTTGGTGCCAAAATTTGTACTAATAATTGTTCGTTCACTACTTAACTGATAGGGAGCGTATTTAAACATATAA
>CANFQR010000153.1 GCA_947449125.1 Bacteroidota bacterium
AAAACACGAACCAGTTCAACTTTTTGTTTACGGATAAAATGCTCTTCTGGATCCAAACCTCCAGATTTTAAATTTCCTGCATAATTTGGGCTTTCATCATTTGATGTTTTATTATCAATTGAAAATGATACTTTTTGCTTTTTTCGGCGAATAAAGTCAATGGCATTATTACTTGCTATTTTAAAAAGCCAAGTACTAAAAGCAAAATCGGGTGTATACTGGTTCAACTTTTTAAAAGCTCTACCAAATGCTTCAATAGTTAAATCTTCAGCATCATCTTTATTGGAACACATTTTAAGCATTGTAAAGTAAACGCTTTCTCTGTACCTATGCAGTAGCTCAGCATAAGCCTTCTGATCACCAAAGTCAAGCGCTGCCCTTACCAACTTATAATCATAAACCGCCTTAGTGGTAAGATGCTGTTCTTTATTTCCTAATTCGTCCACTTATTTGGCTTGTTTAATAATTTGGTTAAATGAAAGATAGGATAAATAATTAATAATATCAATTCATATAAAATGCTACCAATTAGCAAATCGCGTTCATTCAATTTTTTAGTAACACTGTTTAACGTAATTAATTGTAAAACAATTTTCATAGTTAAAATTATTGGAAATAGAATAATTGTGTTGGCATGAATTAGCAACAAGAAAAGCGATAAATAAAAAAAATAGAGTGAGAAATATGAAAAAACTATTTTTGTTTTTGAGGCAGCATTATATAAAGGCGCAGTTGATAAATGTCGAGCCTTTTGTAAGCGCCAGTCTTTCATATTTTTTTTTGCCGGCGAGTAAGTTATGGCCCCCTTATCGATTACAACATTAACATTCTGTTCATTCGCTGCCTGATTTACAAATAAATCATCATCTCCTGAATTAATATGATAATGATTAGAAAACCCTTTTTGCTTATAAAACAATTCTTTTGTATAGGCTAAATTTCTTCCTACGCCCATATAAGCCTTACCCTTTATTGCAGCCGAAAGGTAATTAACAGCAATTATAAAAGCATCAAACCTAATTAACTTATTAATAAAACTTTTTTGTTTTTCGAAAGCACCATAACCTAAAACTACTTCTTTTGGTTTTGCAAAACCCCTAGCCATTGCCTTTAGCCATTGGTCTGATGAAGGATAGCAATCAGCATCAGTAAAAACCAGTAAATTATTTTTTGCAGCCTTAATTCCTACCAATACCGCAAATTTTTTACCATGTTTGTAATACTTATCTTCTTTTATATTTGTTTTACGAAGATTAGGGAAAATTTTGGCAAATTCATCAACAACATTTTCTGTATTATCCCAACTGCAATCATTAACAACTATTACCTCAAAATCGGGATAATCTTGAGTTAATACCTTAGGCAAAAATTCAGTTAAATTTTCATCTTCATTTTTAGCACATATAATTACCGAAATTGGCTCAAACTCATTGTTACTTATTAGCGTGGTCGATTTTAAAAAACCCAACGGTAAATAATTGATAAAATAATTTACAATAACCAAAATAAATCCAACCACAGCAATAACTGTCAACAATTCAGGTAAACCAAATTCTTTAAACTCAGGAAAAAACATAATAGCAAAGGTATTAACCGTGTTAAAGGCAAAATAAAATATCTTTGTATTTATTAAACAAAATAATTAACAATGCATCCTACAATTAAAGCCGTTATTTTTGATATGGACGGAGTTCTAATAGACAGCGAACCTTTATGGAGAACAGCCATGGTTAAAGGTTTTAAGCAGTTTGACATGACTGTTACAGAAGAAGAATGCAAAACAACCATGGGACGAAGAATAAATGAGGTGGTTAATTATTGGGTAAATATACATTCGGTTAATCCGTTAAAAAGTCCTGAAATTGAAAAAACAATTATTGAAGTTTTATTAAACCTTATAGAAAACGAAGGAAAAGCAATGGCGGGAGTTTTAGATTTATTAAACTTTTGTAAAAATAAACACCTAAAAATAGGCCTAGCAACCTCATCATCTGAATTGTTAATGCAAACGGTTCTCAACAAACTTCAAATAAAAAATCATTTTAATTCTGTAGTTTCTGCCCAAAATTTAAAATACGGTAAACCAAACCCCGAAGTGTTTTTAATTTGCGCCGAAAATCTTGGTGTTAATCCTTCAGAATGTATTGTTATTGAGGATTCTATAAACGGCGCCATTGCGGCAAAAGCTGCTCAAATGCACTTAATTGTTGTGCCCGATGCTAACAGTTTAAATCCCGAAAAATTTTCAATAGCAGATTATAACTTAGACAACATGAACGAAGTATTAAATTTGTTTAAAACTCATTTCTAACTAAAACCATTACTCATTTTCATATTAATAAATATTACCTTTAATCACTTTGAAATTTAATCTTTTACATACCGACAAAAACTCAAAAGCTAGAGCCGGAGTGCTTGAAACAGATCATGGCAAAATAGAAACACCAATATTTATGCCTGTTGGAACAGCAGGAACCGTTAAGGCTGTTCATCAACGAGAATTAAAAGAAGACATTAAAGCCGAAATAATTTTAGGAAATACCTATCACCTTTACTTAAGACCAGGATTGGAAGTTCTAAAAAACGCCAGCGGACTTCATAAATTTAATGGTTGGGAAAAGCCTATTTTAACAGACAGTGGCGGATATCAGATATTTTCATTAGCAAACCAGCGAAAATTAACCGAAGACGGCGCAACTTTTAAAAGTCATATCGACGGAAGCAAGCATTTTTTTTCACCCGAAAGTGTAATGGACATAGAACGAACCATTGGCGCCGATATTATTATGGCGTTTGATGAATGTACACCTTACCCTTGCGATTACAAGTATGCAAAAAATTCGTTGGCACTTACCCACAGGTGGTTAAACCGATGTGTTAGCAGATTTAACGAAACAGAACCTTTATATGGATACGAACAAGCCCTTTTCCCAATCGTTCAAGGAAGTGTTTATAAAGATTTAAGAGTAGAATCTGCAGAATTTATTGCTTCAAAAAATTGTTTTGGAAATGCCATTGGCGGCTTAAGCGTTGGCGAACCTGCCCATGAAATGTATGCCATGACTGAAGTTGTGACTGATATCTTACCTAAAGATAAACCCCGTTACCTTATGGGAGTAGGTACTCCTGTAAACATTTTAGAGTGCATTTCGTTAGGTGTTGATATGTTTGATTGTGTTTTGCCAACCCGAAATGCACGACATGGCTTATTATTTACCGAGAATGGCATTATTAATATCCGTAACGAAAAATGGAAAAATGATTTTTCATTATTAGACGAAAACGGAACCACCTTTGTAGACAAAGCATACAGTAAAGCCTATTTAAGACATTTAATTGTTTGCGAGGAAATATTAGCTGCTCAAATTGCAAGTATTCATAACCTTGGTTTTTATTTGCGTTTGGTAAAAGAAGCCCGAACCCGCATTTTAAATGGCACCTTTACCGAGTGGAAAAATAAAATGGTAATTCAATTAGCTCAAAGACTTTGATAAACATAGCGTATGTTAAAGATTTTAGACAGATATATTTTAAAGAAATTTTTAAGCACCTTTTTCTTCTCTATTACTTTAATATTACTAATTTTTATAGTATTTGACATTAAAGAAAAAATTCAAACTTATAGTACTAAAGACATTCCATTAAAGGAAATTATTTTTGATTATTACCTCATGTTTATTCCTTATTACGGGAATTTATTTAGTCCACTTTTTACATTTATTGCAGTTATTTTTTTTACATCCAAAATGGCTCATCAAACAGAGTTTGTGGCTATTTTAAGCAGTGGCACAAGCTTTAAACGAATTATGAGGCCCTACATTATTGGCGCTTCTATTCTAGCGTTTTCTTCGCTCATGTTAAACCATTTTATTTTACCCAAAGCAGTTAAAATTAAAATTGGCTTTGAAGATAAATGGATTAACAATGCCTACAGCAGCGAAGAGCAAAACATTCATAAAAAAATTGGAGCCAATAGATTATTATATTTAGAAAGTTATGACAATCGTTTAAAAACAGGATATAAAATAAGCATAGAAGATGTTGTTAACAATAAACAAATTTATTTTTTAAGCGCTGATAATATGCAATGGGATAGCACAAGCAACCAATGGAATTTAAATAAGGTATACGAACGCAAAATAATTACCCAAGATAGATTAGATACGCTAAAAACAGGTAAACCAATTTTTAAACAGATAAATAAATTTTATACTTCTAAAAAAATAAAACTGGCATTTGTACCTAATGATATGGGAAGATACGAGAGTAAAATTGAAACCATGCCCTATTTTGAGTTTAGAGATTACATTGTCAGAGAAAAAATAAAAGGTTCTAATAAAATAGAATTTTTTGAAGTTGAACAATACAAGCGCACTTCTTTCCCTTTTGCTACATTTATTCTAACCATAATTGGTGTTAGTGTTTCATCCCGAAAAGTTCGTGGTGGGGTTGGATTGCAAATAGCGTTAGGCTTATTATTAAGTTGTATTTACATTATGTTTATGTATATTTTTACCACCATTGCTACAACAGGATTCGCCTCTCCGCTTTTAGCCGTATGGACTCCAAACATTATTTTTTCGTTTGTAGCTTTCTACTTTTATAAGACCGCCCAAAAATAAAAACCAAAAAAATAACATAATCTTCATTGAGGCAAAATTTAATAATTTAACAATTGCCTTATAGCAACTTCTACTTTATCGGCGTTAGGCAACATAGTTTTTTCTAAAATAGAATTTAAAGGTATTGCCGGCAAGTTTTCTGAGCCAACCACCTTTACCGGAGCATCTAAATCAGTAAAACAATTTTCGCTGATGCGAGCAGCTATACTTTGTGCAAAACCATTAAAAACAGGTTCTTCGGTTAAAACCATAACTTTATTGTGTTGACGCACACTATCAAAAATTCCTTGTTCATCAATTGGCGCAAGCGTTCTTAAATCAATAATTTCAATTTGATTTTCAAATTTTTTCGCAGCTGTTTTAGCCCAATAAACTCCCATACCATAGGTGATAATGGTTATT
>CANFQR010000154.1 GCA_947449125.1 Bacteroidota bacterium
CTAATTATGGGTATTTCAGAAATTTATAAATTATACAAGCAAACAAAAAATTAATTTTAACAATAAAAAAGCCCCGTTTATTAAAACGAGGCTGATTTACAAAAATTAAACGTAAATTATTTATTTAAGGCTTTCTTCAAATTATCATCAATTGCAGCTAAAAATTCTTCTGTGTATAAATAATGTTCACCGTGTTTTACATTATTACCATGCGCACAAACAGCTAAATCTTTTGTCATTTTACCACTTTCAACAGTTTCAACGCAAACTTTTTCTAATGTTTGAGCAAAATGAATCAATTCATTATTTCCATCTAATTTACCTCTGAATTCCAAACCTCTTGTCCAAGCAAAAATACTTGCAATTGGATTTGTTGATGTAGGTTTTCCTGCCTGGTGATCTCTATAATGTCTGGTTACTGTGCCATGAGCAGCTTCTGCTTCCATAATCTTTCCATCAGGAGTAACTAAAACAGAGGTCATTAATCCAAGAGAACCAAAACCTTGCGCTACAGAGTCTGACTGCACATCTCCATCATAATTTTTACATGCCCAAACAAAATTACCATTCCATTTTAAAGCACTCGCCACCATATCATCAATTAAACGATGCTCGTATACAATGCCAGCAGCTTCATACTTTGCCTTGTATTCTGCTTGATAAATTTCTTCGAAAATATCTTTAAAACGACCGTCGTATTTTTTAAGAATGGTGTTTTTTGTTGACAAATACAATGGCCATTTTTTATTTAACGCAACATTAAAGCAAGAATGAGCAAAACCACGAATAGATTCTTCAACATTATACATGCCCATTGCTACACCTGCACCTTTAAATTGAAAAATTTCATGCTCAATTACTTTTCCGTCTTCACCTTCAAATTTCATCGTCAATTTTCCTTTACCTGGAACTACAAAATCAGTGGCTTTATATTGATCACCAAATGCATGACGGCCAACAATTATTGGAGAAGTCCAGTTATTTACTAAACGCGGAACGTTTTTACAAACAATAGGCTCACGAAATACAGTACCATCAAGTATATTACGGATGGTACCATTTGGTGACTTCCACATTTGTTTTAAATTAAATTCTTTTACGCGTGCTTCGTCAGGGGTAATAGTAGCGCACTTAATACCTACCTGATATTTTTTGATAGCCTCAGCTGCATCAATAGTAACCTGATCGTTTGTTTCATCGCGATACTCCATTCCCAAATCGTAATACTTAATGTCAATATCTAAATAAGGAATTATTAATTTGTCTTTAATAAATTTCCAGATAATTCGGGTCATTTCGTCCCCGTCTAATTCAACAACAGGATTGGCTACTTTAATTTTACTCATAATATTGGGGTTTTTTATAATTTTTTAAACAGTTTACAAATTTATGAAAGGTTGTTTAAGTACCAAGTTTTTATCTCAATTTTTATTGACTTTAAACCATTATATTTGAAAAAATTTAGTTCATATGAAATTTCACAAAGAGGGTTATGCGAGCTTAATACTGGTGCTAGTTTTTAGCGCTATTATAATATTTATTGCCCGCTATTTTTTTCCTGAATATGCCATTGCGCAATGGTTTGCTTATACCTTAAGTTTGTTCCTAACAATTGTTATCGTTCAATTTTTCAGACACCCTTCACGTCAACATACCAAAGGTGATCAATTAATTATTGCTCCTGCCGACGGAAAAGTGGTGGTAATTGAAGAAACTACCGAAAACGAATACTTTAAGGATAAACGTTTACAGGTTAGCATTTTTATGAGTCCGGTTAATGTACATGTTAACAGATATCCCATTGCCGGCATCGTAAGTTTTTTTAAATATCACCCCGGAAAATTTTTAGCTGCCTGGGAGCCTAAAAGCAGCACAGACAATGAGCGTACCACTGTTGTAGTGAAACATGCTAACGGAACGGAAATTTTGTTTCGTCAAATTGCAGGTGCTTTAGCAAGAAGGATTGTTTGGTATTGTAAACAAGGTGATAAAGCAGAGCAATGCGGCGAAATGGGATTTATTAAATTTGGTTCTCGAGTTGATTTGTTTTTGCCGCTTGGCACTAAATTAAATGTAAAAATAGGAGATGTTGTAAGAGGTTCGCAATCTATATTAGGCGAAATTTAAAAAACTATACCACTAAAAGAATGCTCTAATTTGCGCACCCCCTAAATGTACTATATTTGAGCCGGATGTTTTTCGTCCATTATAATTTATACTAATTTGAATATTGCTGTTTAAATTTCTCTGATAATTTAGTTCCCAGGTTACGTTTTGCCCTTTGCTTAATGCGTTTAGCATTTCGTAGGCCACTGAAGAATTTTCAGTGTCGTTAAATTTAATCAAAATCAAATCTAGTCTTCCTGTTAAGCTCCCTTTTTCTGATTGATTGTATTTTAATTCGGCAGCAAAGGTATTTATAAAAGCTGTTTGAAAACCACCTTCAATTTTATTTTGTTTTTGATTGTATTTATATATGCTACTTAATCTAAAAAAAGTATTGGGCTGAAATATCAATCTTTGCTCAGTCTCATAAGATTCAATTAAATAATTACGACTCGAAAAAAACTGGGAAATATTGCCCTTGTTGCTATAAATTACGCTACTGTTTATTACCCATGATTTTAAAAAATTTAATCTGCCTTTTATTTCGTGAGACAAAAGAGTTCGCTGTTCAATTCCATTAACAAGCAATTGTTTTGATTGATTATTTATATAAGTGTAATCGGCTCCAAATACAGCAGAACTTTGATTAAATAATATGCTCTGTCTTATATTATTATTACTAGCCAAAATATTAGTATCACTTACACTTGTTAAAGGGTTAAAATTTAAAACATCACCTTTATCCATCATTTTGCCGTCAACTCTAAAAACAGTTTGTGTGACCCAACGATTTAAAAAATAAATAAAATTATTTGTTGGGTCTTTAAAAAAGGAGGCTGGTCTTAAAAAAACAGAAACACTTAATTGATTTTGCAGAACTTTCACATATTGATTAGTTGGCGTATAAATTCTTATAAATCTTGCTCTGTCAGAAAACTGAGCAATTTCAAATTCATTTATTTCTTTTACACTGTTGCCGTTATAGTCATTCCAGGCATATTGACCTTGACCTGGCGCAACCTCTAAATAATAAAACTCTTTTTTATTTTCTAAACCATACCCTGTTTCATAAAATATACTCGATGAAATTAAACCTTTTAAATAACGGGGATTGTATTCTAAGCGACTTAAGACAGTATTGTCAGGCTTTAATGAATTACTTACAACATTTTTTAATTCTAATTTTCTATAAGTAAACAAAAACGTAAGCGGGTTATTTTTAATGGAATAAATGGATGTTTGTAAACCTATGTTTGTTGCATACGTACTATCGAGTAGGCGGTTATTATAGGCTAGTTTATCTCTTCTTTCCTTGTAAAAAAGTTTTACATTGTTTTTTGAACTATCAGCATTAGCTATGCTTCCCTCCCATTCCCAAAACTGATAAGCTTTTGGTAACAACATTTTATCTGATGAAAATTTAAATAAATTATTTTCGAACTCATCGCTATAACTGAATTTTAATTTTTTTAAGCGTTGCTGCAATAAAATTTTATGGCGGTAAAATTCTGTGTTTTGAAAACTCTCATTATTGGTGGTGGTTAAAAAACTTCCGGCGTAATTAGCGCTTAAGCTTTTTAACTGATGTTTAATAGAGGCGTTATGTTTGATGCCTTTATAAATTGTGCCTTCATTAAAAAGATTGACTGCGTAAACTAATGCCGAGCCCTTAGTAGTTGTCAAGCCAAGTTCGGCACTAGCTATACTCTGATCATTTAATAAAACAGAGGTTAATGGCCTGTTCCAATCACGATCAAATTCAATACTCCTAAATCTTTCTATCTGATGAAAAGTTCTTTGGAGGTATTCATAACCTATGTTATAACTTAATTTAGTTTGGTTTTTTGCTGAATCTGATGTTAGTAAACTTTGGTTTTTACTAATAATTTTCACACCTGCTCCTTCATCATTTCCCTTATCTGCTCTACTGAATGTGTTTAAATCATTTTTTGTATAAACGCCTTCAATAGAAAAACTATTATTTGCTGTTAGCGTTTGTGAAAGTCCTCCGGTTAACATTTGAGTTTGCTTTGGCGTAACTAAGGGCACAACGGGCTCGTAGCTACCTTGCATAACACCATTAACCGGAGCAATCCATTTATATACTCTACCATTAGCTGTTGAACTTACCTGATTGTAATTTCCTTTACCAGCACCAACATTACTAAATTTAAGGCGGTATTTTGCACTGTCTGAATTAATGCTATAAACGTAAACATTATTGTAAATAGTACCATTTATTAGTGTATCAACTCGTCTGTAAAAAACATCGCTGTTATTAAAAGCTGAAATTTCAACACCGCTGTAAACAGCTTTCTCAAGGGTATCTCCAATTGCAATTAATACATTTTTTTGTTGTTGAGATAAAGTTTGCTGCAAGGGTTTATTTTTATTATCCTGCTCGCTGTATACATTAAAAAAGACATTAGTTTTTTTGTTTTGTATTTCTTCTCCAAAGAAAAATAAAGACCTTGCATAATTTCTTTCAGCATATTGAAACTCGGCAACTACACGCTTATCTTTAGTCATAATTTGCTTTGCTGTAAACGTTAATTCACCGGTGTTATAATCAATAATATAATCATTTTCCTGACCGCGCAATAATAATTTACCATCTATGTAAATTTTCTCGGTTCCGCTTAAAACAATAATAAATGGCTCGTTATCCGCACCCCTTAATCTGTATGGACCCTGATTATTTTCAACACCAAAAAATAATTGTCGTGAAAATTTACCGCGAGAAACTGCACCGGCAACCTGAGTTTTAAAGACTAACTTGTTTTTTTTTGAGTTACTATCTAAATAACTATTTTCAAAATACGCGCCTTGTGCTCGCTTATAAAAACTCATAAAATACGAGTTTTGAGGGCGTGATAACTGATAATCTCCTACAACTAATTTGGAGGTGGAA
>CANFQR010000155.1 GCA_947449125.1 Bacteroidota bacterium
TAGTTAACATTAACGACAAGGCTTTTGCAATATCCATAATGCTTCCTCGTCCAATTCCAATTACGCCACTTGGTAATCCTTTTTTTGAAAGAATTTCGTCACGTAAATTATCAATTAATTCTGTTGTTGGTTCATAAGGATCAACATCTATAAAGTAAACTAAATCTTCAGGTTTATTTTGAAGTTTGTTACTCAAAGGTTTGCCATTAAAATAATTGTCTACAATAAACACAAAATAATTTTTATTTTCTTTTCTTAAAGGTTCAATAGTGTCGTTTAATTGGGAAAATGAGCCTCTGCCGTAAGTTACTTTATCTATGTTTTTAAAATTTTTGTGTATCATAATGAAAATCTATTAATAGTTGTTCTATAAATTAAAAACTACAATTATGTTTATTCAATTAAAATGTTTTGCATTTGTTAAGTGGTAAACAATTCCTCTGCCTGTTTCCAATTAACTATTTTCCACCAATTTGAGATATAGTCAGTGCGTTTGTTTTGATATTTTAAATAGTAAGCGTGTTCCCAAACGTCAAGTGCTAAAATTGGATGCCCATTATCAGTAGCCACTTTCATTAGGGGGTTATCTTGGTTTGGGGTGGTAGTAATCGTTAATTTCCCTTCTTTTACAATTAACCAACACCAACCGCTACCAAAAACTTTACTTGCTTTTTCGGTAAATTCTTTTTTGAAGTCTTCAAACGAATTAAAATTTAAAATAATAGCTTCTAAAATTTTTCCTGTGGGGATATTTTCGGTGTTTTGCAAATTGGGTTTTAATAATTTCCAAAACAAAGAGTGATTAAAATGTCCACCTAAATTATTTCTAATAGTTAAAGAACTAGAGTTGTTAATATGTTTGCACATGCCCGCTAAATCTTCGTTAATATTAAAATTCTCAATAGGCTGTTCGTTTAATTTATTGATATAAGATTGATGATGTTTTGTATGGTGTATTTCCATTGTTTGTTTATCAACAAACGGTTCAAGCGCATCGTAAGCATATGGCAGGCTAGGAAGTTTAAATAAATAATTGTTCTCTAAATTTTTGGTAAGTTCTTGCAGGGCATTAATTTTATTTTGGCTGATAATTGTGCCAGCTGCTCCTGTTAATCCCAGCAAAACACTTTTTTTTAAAAAATCTCTTCTGTTATTACTCATTTAAAATTGAATTAATAGTTGATTTTTTTCTACAGCTACCCCTTTGTTAATTGGTATTTTTTTGATTACGCCGTCAGTCGGGCTTTTTAAAATATTCTCCATTTTCATTGCCTCAAGAACAATTAAGGGATCACCCTTTTTTATAGTATCACCTTCGTTAACCAAAATATTTAAAACCATGCCAGGCATTGGCGCTTTTATATCGTTAATTTTTTTGTTTGATAAGTTATCTAAACCTAAACTATGCAATAATTCATCATATCTGTCTTTTATTTTAAGATTGAATTTTACCGAATTCACTTTAATTACAAGTGTTTTTTCTTCACTGTTTAGTTTAATTACATCAACATTATATGATTTATTACTCATTATAAAATGATATTGATACGAATTTACTTTTCGAAAATTTCCTTTAATCAAAACATTATTTAATGAACCCTCAAATTCGTTTTGTTCAACATTTAAATTTGATTTAAATGTGATGTTATCGTTTACGGTTATTGAATACATACTACAAATTTAAACTTAATTAAAGTAAAATACTAAAACAAGGTAATTAATAACCCGACAGGTTATTTAGTAATTAAAACTAAAATTATTATGTAGTTAATTAGTAGTTAATTTATAGTAAAACATAATTACGCTATTTGTAATCAATTTACTTAAATTTGCTTGTCAACCATGTTTTTTTAGAGTAAAATTTAATTCTATAATATAAGTTTTAGTGAATTTAATGTGGGTGTTATTTAACAATAAAATGAAACTTAATAATCAAGCAAGGCGTCTATTTTTTTTAATGTGTTTTCCTTTATTGCTAAAAGCACAATATACCATTAGAGGAAAAATTTTTTCAGCAGAAAATAAAGAAGCTTTACCCTTTGTTCCTGTTTTAATTAAAGGAACTACTATTGGCGCTCAGGCAGATTTTGATGGTAATTTTTTAATAAAAACAGCTAAGCTTGGTGATTCAATTATTGCAACTTATGTTGGTTTTAAAAGGCTAGCGAGGGCAATTAATAAAAACTTAACGGAACAAGAAATTAATTTTCCCTTAGAGGGCATTGGTGGCGTAGCATTAGATGAAGTTATCGTAAAAGCAGGGGAGAATCCCGCACACAGAATTATAAGAAATTGCGTAAAGAAAAAATATAAAAACGATAAAAATAATTTAGATGCCTATGAATATGAAGCATACAATAAGTTAGAGTTCGACTTAAACAGAATACCCAAAGAAATGCGGGATAAAAAAATACTTAAACCAATTAGTTTTGTTTTTGATAATGTAGACAGCAGTTACAGTGGTGAAAAACCTTCGCTTCCATTTTTTATAGTTGAGAACCTGTCACAATTTTATTACAAGAAAAAACCAGTAAGAAAAAAAGAAGTAGTTATTGCAAGTAAAATAACCGGTATGGAAAATGCCAGTGTATCCCAAGTGTTAGGCGACATGTACCAAAACATAAATATTTATGATAACAATATTTTGGTTTTCGATAAACAATTACCTAGTCCGGTGAGCGAAAACGGCTTATTTTATTATAAGTATTTTTTGGAAGACAGCGCCTTTGAAAACAATCATTACATTTATCATATAAGGTTTAAACCTAAACGCGTTCAGGAATTGAGTTTTACCGGAAACATTTGGATTGCAGATACGACATGGGGAGTTAAGCGACTCGAAATGAGTTTACCAAAAGATGCCAATGTTAATTTTATTAATAGTGTAAATATTATTCAAGAATATTCATTTATTGATAGTATATGGTTGTTAAGTAAAGATCGTTTAGTAATTGATTTTGCGCCTACAAAAAAAGCAATCGGATTTTACGGTAGAAAAACAACTTCGTATAAAAAAATCAAATTAAATAATAGTAAAGACGATAAGTTTTATGAGTTCGGAGATAAAATTTCAGTGGAAGAAGATGCTGTTAAAAAGTCGGATCAGTTTTGGGCAGAAAACAGACATGATAGTTTAACACAACGAGAATTAAAAATTTTTAAAATGATTGATACAATTCAATCATTACCAGTTTATAAAACCTGGGTAGATGTTTTTTATTTATTAGTAGCGGGTTATAAAAAGTTTAATAATTTTGAAATAGGACCCTATTCAAATTTAGTTTCGTATAACCGTGTAGAAGGTATGCGTTTAAGATTTGGCGGCAGAACTAGCGACATTTTTAGTACCTGGTATGAGCTAAATGGATTTGTAGCTTATGGTTTACTTGACGAAAAATTTAAATACGCCATCGGATTTAAAAGTTTTTTAACTAAAAAACCAATCCGTCAAATTGTTGGGGCTAATTATAAGAGTGATTATGAAATATTAGGACAAAGCACAAATGGCTTTTCGCAAGATAATGCATTGGCATCTATTTTCAGAACAAATCCACTTACAAATTTAACCAGAGTTGATAACGCAGACGCTTACTATGAACGCGAATGGTTTCCGGGTTTAATTACACGAGCAACTATTGTTGGAAGAAAATTTACACCCTTAGGAACCAATAAATATTTGTATACAAAACGCGATGGTGCAATTGGTGAACGTGAATATATTAATAATACCGAAGCCAGATTAAACATTAGGTTTGGCTGGAAAGAAAAATTTGTAGGCGAGGGTTTCTCTCGGGTTTCTATTGGTACAAGAAGCCCAATCATACAACTAAATTATGCAAAATCTCTTCAAAATGCGTTTAAAGGAGAATATGATTATCATAAACTTGTTATTAATATAACTGATCGATTAAGAATAACGCCAATATTAGGTTATACAGATTATGCTATTGAAGCAGGCAAAATATGGGGAATAATCCCATACCCAATTATGCAATTACACGGCGGAAACGAAACTTATATTTACGATTATATGGCATTTAATATGATGAAGTATTATGAGTTTGCTAGCGATGAATTTGTCTCGGTTGCATTGTATCATCATTTTGAAGGATTGTTTTTAAATAAAATACCTTTGTTGCGTAAATTAAAATGGCGAGAAGTTGCCACCATTAAATCAGTATGGGGAACTGTAAATGATGAAAACAGAAAAACATTATTATTTCCTTCAACGCTTTCTGCTTTAAATAAGGGTCCTTACGCAGAGGCAAGCCTTGGGGTAGAAAACATTTTAAAAGTGTTTAGAGTAGATGCATTTTGGAGATTAAACTATCAATTACCCCGCGCCATAGATAATTTTGGGTTTAAATTTGGCTTTCAGCTGGCATTATAAACTACGTAATAAAAGTTTAAACTATTTTATACTTTCATTTCAAATAGTTTTTAGAAAATCTGATTAACTTTGATTTAATGATTTTACGCAGCGATAATTTAGTAAAGAAATACAAAAACAGAGTAGTTGCCAATAATGTTTCTGTGCAGGTGCAACAAGGTGAGATTGTGGGTTTGTTAGGGCCAAACGGGGCAGGCAAAACAACATCGTTTTATATGATTGTTGGCATGGTAAAACCAAACAGCGGTAAAATATTTTTAGATGATATGGACATTACTAAAGAGCCTATGTACCGAAGGGCTCAATTGGGTGTTGGTTATTTACCTCAAGAAGCCTCAGTGTTTCGTAAGCTAAGTATAGAAGATAATTTGCGTGCAGTTTTAGAGATGACAAAGCTTACAAAAAAAGAACAAGAGTTAAAAGTAGAGAGTTTGCTAGATGAATTCGCACTGCATCATGTTCGAAAAAATCTTGGAGACCAACTTAGCGGCGGAGAACGCAGAAGAACTGAAATAGCAAGAGCCCTAGCCACAGACCCAAAATTTATTTTACTGGATGAACCATTTGCTGGCGTGGACCCTATTGCGGTTGAAGACATTCAAAATGTTGTACGAAAA
>CANFQR010000156.1 GCA_947449125.1 Bacteroidota bacterium
CTTTTTAACTTTAATAACTACCGTTGGTGGGTTTTTATCGTTGCTTTTTTCGAGCATAAAACCTATAAAAGATTTTGGAATTTACACTTCTATAGGTATTACAATTGCTTTTGTTTTAACTTACACACTCTTACCTGCAATGCTTTATTTTTTTACACCAAAAAAATTAGTTTCATTACATGGGAGTAACAATAGCACTAATAATTTAATGCGATCCGGATTGTTTTGGATTTTTAGGAATCAAAAATTAATTTTAATTATTACTTCCGTGATTATAGTTCTTTCTTTAATAGGAATTACCAAAGTTAAGGTTAACAATATTTTATTGGAAGATTTGAGTGAAAAAGTTAAAATAAAACAAGATTTTAATTTTTTTGATAAAAATTATAGTGGGGTAAGACCCTTTGAATTGCTTATAACTCTTAAAGATAAAACAAAAACAATTTGGGATTTTGATGTAATTAAAGAAATAAATAAAGTAGATGAATTTATTAAAAAGGAATACGAAGCCGGATTTTTAGTTTCTCCGGCTAGTATTGTTAAATCTATTTATTCTAACTCTACCTATGATAATAAATTAGAATTTCCTGCTAAAGAAGATTATTTGTCAATTTCAAGTTATTTAATTAGTAATAAAAAAAACAAGGAAGTTAAAAAATTAGTCTCACTTGATGGGATGCAATCCAGAATTAGTGCAAAAATCAGAGATATGGGCAGTTTGATTGCGGCTAAGCACGACAAAAATTTAACTGAATTTATTAACCAATATATCAATACAAACCTACTGCAGTTTCAAATAACAGGCGCAGCGCACCTAATAGATAGGAATAATGAATACATGGTAGACAATATGACTCAAGGCTTTTTGTTTTCGATAATTATTATTGGAATTCTTACATTTTTTCTTCACCGAAGTTGGCGCATGGTGGTGGTTTTTATTATTCCTAATTTAATTCCGTTAATTATAATTGGTGGTGTAATGGGGTTTGCAGGAATTGAATTAAAAGCGGCCACGTCTTTAGTTTTTAGTATTGCTTTTGGAATTGCTACCGATGATACAATTCATTTTATTTCCCGATTAAAAATAGAATTGGCATACGGCAAAAGTTTAATGTATGCTTTTAAACGAACTTATTTTGAAACCGGTAAACCAATTATTTTAACCACTTTTATTTTGTTGGGAGGGTTCATGTCTTTAATGATGAGTAATTTTCAGAGCACATTTTATTTTGGCTTTTTAATATGCATAACTATTGTAGTTGCAGTAGTTGCAGATATTTTTTTATTACCGGTGCTATTATTTTTAATTTACGGCAAAAAAAGAAATAAAAAATAAAAACAAACAAATACATAGTTATTATTGGAGGAGGTGCAGCTGGCTTTTTTGCAGCCATCAATTTGGCTATGAAAAATCCACATTACAAAATCAAAATTTTAGAAAAAACAAATAAAATTCTTTCAAAAGTTAAAATATCAGGAGGAGGAAGATGTAATGTTACCAATCACTGTTTTGATAATTATGAGTTAATAAAAAATTATCCTCGTGGTAGCAAAGAGTTGATTCAGGTTTTCTCAAAATTTAGTGTTGAACAAACTATAAATTGGTTTAAGCAACAGGGGGTTATTTTAAAAACAGAAGAAGATGGGAGGGTATTTCCGTATTCTAATAATAGTCAAACCATTATAGATTGTTTTATTAATCTTGCAATTAAATATAATATTGAAATAATAACTCAATGTGAAGTTAAATCAATAACAAAAAATCAAAATAAGTTTAATGTTATAACCGAAAAAAATAATTTTGAACCAGATGCTCTTATTGTTGCGCTGGGAGGTCATAATAAAGTGAGTGCCTATAAACTAATAAGTGACATAGGGCATACCATTGACGAACCTATACCTAGTTTGTTTACGTTAAACTTACCTGAAGAAAAAATTAAAAAAGAATTGCAAGGCATCAGTGTAAAAAATGCTCAAATAAAAATTGTCAATAGTAAGCTCAGTTATAACGGGCCAGTATTAATTACTCATTGGGGTTTTAGTGGACCTGCTGTATTAAAGTTGTCCGCATTTGCTGCCGAAAATTTTTTTAACTCTAACTATAAAGCCGGAATAATAATTAATTGGGTATTTCCTCTTAAATCTACTGAAATTGAAATTCAATTAAAATCCATTCAAAAGGAATTTCATAAGTCTTTACCATATACTAATCCCTCATTTAATTTACCTAAAAGGTTATGGGAGTTTTTATGTCTTGCTTCTGGAATTGATAACAGCAAGCCTTGGGCTGAAATTAGTAATAAACATTTAAACAAATTGTCAGAAAACCTTACAAACAGTAATTACAAAATGGAAGGTAAAACAACGTTTAAAGAGGAGTTTGTTACTTGTGGAGGAGTAAACTTAAAAGAAATAGATTTTAAAACAATGCAGAGTAAATTAGTGCCCAATTTGTTTTTTTGCGGTGAGGTTTTAAATATTGATGGCATTACAGGTGGCTTTAATTTTCAAAATGCCTGGAGTACAGCTTGGGTTTGTGCACAAAGTTGTGAAATATAATGTTTACAATTCAAAGGAAGTGTTAATACAATTTTTAGTTTGTGCATTTTATTAAAAATTAAATTTACATTCTTAAAAACAAAATTTATGAAATTTTTTATAGATACAGCCAATTTGGCTCAAATTAAAGAGGCGCAAGACTTAGGCGTTTTAGATGGTGTAACTACAAACCCGTCTTTAATGGCTAAGGAAGGTATAAAAGGTCAGGAAAATATTTTAAAGCACTATGTAGATATCTGTAACATAGTTAGCGGCGATGTTAGTGCAGAAGTTATTTCAACTGATTTTGAAGGGATGGTTAAGGAAGGAGAAGCGTTAGCGGCTTTACATAAGCAAATTGTAGTAAAAATACCTATGATAAAAGATGGTATTAAAGCCATAAAATATTTTACAGAAAAGGGAATTAGGACAAACTGTACTTTGGTGTTTTCTCCGGGACAAGCTCTGTTAGCTGCTAAAGCAGGAGCAACTTATATGTCACCTTTTATTGGACGCTTAGATGATGTAAGTACAGACGGTTTAAAACTGATTGAAGATATTCGTATTATTTACGATAATTATGGTTACGAAACCGAAATATTAGCTGCCAGTGTTCGTCATCCTATGCATATAATTGAATGCGCAAAAATAGGAGCAGATGTGGCAACTTGTCCATTAAGTGCAATTTTAGCATTGTTAAAGCATCCTTTAACTGACAGCGGTCTTGCACAATTTTTGGCCGATGCGAAAAAATAAATTAAATTCTGCCTCCATTTTGCATCAAATGCGATAAAAGTGTTTAAAATCTACAACAATTAAGTAAATTATTTTTGTTGTTAACCAAATAATCCTATCTTTGGAGCCTTAAAAAAAATTACAATGTATTTAACATCACAAGTAAAAAAAGACATTTTCAAGAAACACGGAGGAGCTGAAAAAAATACTGGTAGCTCAGAGTCACAAATTGCGTTATTTACACTTCGCATTGATCATTTAACAAATCATTTAAAAAACAATAAAAAAGATTTTGGAACACAACGTTCATTATTGAATTTAGTAGGAAAACGTCGTGCGTTATTAGATTATTTAAAGAAGAATGATTTGATGCGTTATCGCGCTATTATTAAAACATTAGATATCCGTAAATAATATTTGCGGTGCAAAATTACTAAAGGGGGGGCATTTCGAAAAACATTCGAAATGCCTTTTTCATTAATAAGATTAATAAACTAAAAATATAAATCAGTTCCGAAATCGTCGGAACACAAAACAAAAAAAGTATGTCACAAATAGGAACCACACACAGTTTTGATATTGGCGATGGTCGCATGATATCATTAGAAACAGGTAAATTAGCAAAACAAGCCGATGGCGCTGTAGTTGTAAGAATGGGTGATACCATGATTTTAGCAACAGTAGTGAGCAATAAAGATGCAAAAGAAGGTGTTGATTTTTTACCTCTAACAGTAGATTATCAGGAAAAATACGCCTCTACAGGTCGTTTCCCCGGCGGATTTTTTAAACGAGAAGCTAAATTATCAGACTATGAAGTTTTAATTTCAAGAATTGTTGATCGAGCCTTGCGTCCGCAATTCCCTGATGATTATCATTCAGATACACAATTAATGTTATCGTTAATTTCATCAGACAAAGAAAATATCCCTGATGCTTTAGTTGGATTGGCTGCCTCAGCCGCAATAGCAGTCAGTGATATTCCGTTTAATGGCGCAATTAGTGAAGTTCGTGTAGCTAAAATTGACGGAAAACTAATGATTAACCCAACTAAATCACAATTGGCTGCCAGTACAATTGATATGATTGTGGCTGCATCTGCTCACGATATTGCCATGGTGGAAGGCGAAATGAGCGAGGTAAGCGAGGCCGAAATGTTAGAGGCAATAAAATTTGCACATGAAGCTATTAAAATTCAAATTAAAGCTGTTAATGATTTTGCAGTAAAGGCAGGTTTAAAACCTAAGCGCCTCTACAATCATGAAGTAAACGACGCTGATTTAAAAGCTAAAGTGATGAAAGAAACTTATGATGCTGTTTACTCCGCTGCAAAAAAATTGGATCCAAACAAAAGCAATCGTAAAGAAAATTTTAAAGCACCGCTTGAAGAGTTCAAAAAGCAATATTCTCCCGAGGAATTAAAAGAAAAAGAATCTCTAATTAATAAATATTACCATGAAGTAGAGTATGTAGCTGTTCGCCGTTTGGCAATTGATGAGAAGGTAAGATTAGATGGTAGAAAAACAACCGATATTCGTCCAATTTGGGCAGAAGTAGGTTATTTACCTACCCCTCACGGTAGCGCAGTTTTTACGCGCGGAGAAACTCAATCTCTAACTACAGTAACATTAGGTACGCCTTTAGATAAATTAAAAATTGACGGTGCGTTTAATAGCGGTGAAGAAACATTTATATTACATTATAATTTTCCTGGATTTAGTACC
>CANFQR010000157.1 GCA_947449125.1 Bacteroidota bacterium
AACACTAAATCCATAATCCAATTTATTGTACTTTTTGGCATTGGTGTTTTGTTAATTTGGTTGTCTTTAAAACAAGTAGAGTCTGAAAAAGACAATATTATAAATGCGTTTAAAAACGCCAATTATTTTTGGGTTATTATTTCATTGCTTATTTCTTGGTTTAGCCATTTTTTAAGAGCTTATCGGTGGAACTATTTATTAAAACCAACCGGGCATGGTATAAAAATAATTAACTCAAACTGCCATGTTATGGTGGGTTATCTTGCCAATTACGGTATCCCAAGAATGGGTGAAATTTCACGCTGCACATTAGCCGCTAAATACGATAACATTCCTTTTGAAGTTGCCTTGGGAACAGTAATTACCGAGCGAATAATTGATTTTATTATATTTATTTTAATTGCGATACTTACTTTTTTATTACAGTTTAATGAGTTGATAGGTTTGGCAAATCATTACATTGTTTCACCATTGGCAAGCAAGCTTAACAGCAGTTACGAAAACCCGGTTAAACTATTATTTTTTTTAGCAATCATTTTAATTTTTGTATTATTTCTTTTTGTGTTCAGAAAAAAAATAAAAAACGTATTAAAAGGTAAATTGGGTGGAGTTTTTAAAGGAATGGTACAAGGGTTAAGTTCTGTTTCAAAAATGAACAAACCAGTTCAATTTATTTTCTTAAGTATTTTAATTTGGGCTTGTTATTTTTATTCGTTGTACACGTGTTTTTTTGCATTAAGCGGCACGGCTCATTTAGGGCATAAAGAATGTTTAACATTGTTAATTTTTGGAACACTTGGTGTAATATTTTCTCCAGGGGGTTTAGGTGCTTACCCAGCTATTGTTGGTGGAATTTTGTTACTTACTTACAATGTTGATAAGGTTTCTTCTTTTGCTTTACCATGGTTATCGTGGGCAAGTCAGTTTGTTTTAATTCTTGTTTTAGGATTAGTTAGTTTAGTTGTTTTACCAATTTATAACCGAAATAACAATGTCGTTTCATCAACAACTGAAGAGTAAAATAGCAGAACAAAACCTAGCAGCAGAAAAAATTAATTTATTAAAAACTGACGGTAAAAAAATTGTTTTTACAAACGGTTGTTTTGACATAATTCATCCCGGTCATGTTGACTACCTAGCCCAGGCGCGCGACTTAGGAGATTTTTTGGTTTTGGGGTTAAACACAGATAATTCAGTTAGGGCCTTAAATAAGGCACCTAATCGGCCGATAAACAACCAACATTCAAGAGCCATGGTTTTAGCGGCCCTAGCTTGTGTTGATTGTATTGTTTTGTTTGATGAAGATACACCTTACAATCTCATCAATTGTTTGCAACCCGACATACTTGTAAAGGGCAATGATTATGAAGTTAGTAAAATAGTTGGTTATGATATTGTTACTTCAAGAGGTGGCAAAGTAATTACTATTCCTTTTTTAGAAGGTTTTTCAACTACAAACTTAATTAAGAAAATACTAGCATAGCAAAAAAACAATTGTTGCAATAACCAGAAAAACCACCTCAAACAATTTTTTTAATAAACTTTAATCGAAGAATTGGCAATAAAAACAAAGTTTACTTTTTTGTATATTTACCCCTTATTTAATTTGAGAAGCGTAGCAGATAGAAAATGAAAAACATTCGTAACTTTTGTATTATTGCCCATATTGATCATGGCAAAAGCACCCTGGCAGACCGTTTATTGGAATTTACCGGAACAGTAAATAAAAGAGACATGCAGGCGCAGGTTCTAGATGATATGGATCTTGAAAAAGAACGCGGAATTACTATTAAAAGTCATGCCATACAAATGGATTACCCCTATAAAGGAGAAAAATTTGTGTTGAATTTAATTGATACACCTGGCCACGTTGATTTTAGTTATGAAGTTTCTCGTTCAATTGCAGCCTGCGAAGGCGCTTTACTTATTGTAGATGCAGCTCAAGGTATACAGGCCCAAACTATTTCAAATTTATATTTAGCATTAGAACATAATTTAACCATAATCCCAATTTTAAATAAAATGGATTTGCCAAGTGCAGAGCCTGAAGTGGTTAAAGACCAAATTGTAGATTTAATTGGTTGTGACAGAGATGAGATTATCCCGGCCAGTGGTAAAACAGGAATGGGAATTGAAGAAATTTTATCTGCAATTATTGAGAGAATTAAACCACCGGTTGGAGATCCTACTGCCCCTTTACAAGCGTTGATTTTTGACAGTGTGTTTAATTCGTTTAGAGGAATTATAGCTTATTTTAAAATTGTAAATGGTACTATTAAAAAGGGAGAAAAAGTAAAATTTGTAAACACTGGTGCTTTTTATAATGCCGACGAAGTGGGTGTTTTAAGACTTAAACCTGAGCCTCGTCAAGAAGTTGGTACCGGAGATGTGGGATATATTATTTCAGGAATTAAGAGTGCGCGCGAGGTAAAAGTAGGCGATACCATAACTCATTTTGACCGTCCTTGTGAACAAGGAATTGTAGGTTTTGAAGAGGTTAAACCGATGGTTTTTGCCGGCATTTATCCTGTAGACACCGAAGATTTTGAAGAATTGCGTTACAGCATGGAAAAACTTCAACTTAACGACGCTTCCTTAACATGGGAACCAGAGTCATCATTAGCCTTAGGTTTTGGTTTTAGATGCGGGTTTTTAGGCATGCTACACATGGAAATTGTGCAAGAGCGCTTAGAGAGAGAATTTAACATGACGGTAATAACAACCGTACCAAACGTTTCTTACACAGCCTATAAAACCAACGGAGAAGTGGTTACGGTTAATAATCCAAGCGATTTACCAGACCCAGCAAGAATTGATTATATAGAAGAGCCGTATATAAAAGCAAATATTATAACTAAATCCGATTTTATTGGACCAGTAATGAGCTTATGTATTGAAAAAAGAGGATCAATTGTTACTCAAAATTATTTAACCGCTGATCGCGTCGAACTTGTTTTTGAAATGCCTTTGGGCGAAGTTGTATTTGATTTTTTTGACAGGTTAAAATCAATTTCCAAAGGTTATGCTTCGTTTGATTATCATCCAATTGGTATGCGAGAGTCTGATTTAGTAAAACTTGACATCCTTTTAAAAGGCGAGCCCGTTGATGCCCTTTCATGTTTAATTCACAGGAGTAATTCATATAATTTTGGTAAAAAGATTTGTGAAAAATTAAAAGAGTTAATTCCAAAACAACAATTTGAAATTCCTATACAGGCTGCTATCGGCGCAAAAATTATTTCCCGCGAAACCATCAGTGCCATGCGTAAAGACGTAACGGCAAAATGTTATGGTGGTGATATAAGCCGAAAACGTAAATTATTAGAAAAGCAAAAAGAAGGAAAAAAACGCATGAAACAGGTTGGGAATGTAGAAATCCCACAAAGTGCATTTATGGCCGTTTTGAAGCTGAATAATTAAATTAAGGATGAGTAATAAAAAAATTACTTTCTTTTTTTTATTGCCTATTATTATAAGCTTTTCTTTACATGCCCCAATTTTAAATTTAGATTTAATTGGTTATCATGTTTGGCGACAAACACAAACACAAACGGTAATTTATAATTTTACCTTCTCTGATAATTCAATTTTTAATCCGCAAAAATTTGATCTTACAAATGGCAGCACAACGTTGTTGTATGAGTTTCCTCTTTATCAATGGATAATTGCTCAGGTAAATAACTGTTTCGGATATTCTGTATTGCACACCCGATTATTTACTTTTTTAATTTTTGTGTTTTTTCTGTTGGGATTTTATCGGTTAGTAAAAAAACTTGTTGAAGTGGAGGTTGCGCTTATTTCAAATGTTTTAATCTGTTTTTCGCCACTGTTATACTACTATTGTGTTAATCCTTTGCCAGACATTTTATCACTTTGTTTTTCAATTTGGGCACTTAATTTTTTCTTTTGCTTTATCATAGAAAAAAAAATAATTTATTTTTTAATTTTTGCTGTTTTTATCATGCTGGCAGCATTGGTAAAATTGCCATACATTATTTTTTGCGCTGTTTTTCTTTTGCACGCTTTTAAAAGATCAATAAAAAAAGAACGTAAAGAACTTTTAGCTGAAATTATAATGCTACTATTTTGCTTAACACCAGTGTTTTTGTGGTATTCAAAAGCAATACCAACTTGGGTAGGAAATGGCATTACTTCCGGTCTTATTAAAAACAATAAACCGCTATTGGTTTTGCTTGATTATTTTCAGTTTAATTTAATTTCTTCGGTTCCTGAATTGCTTACCAATTATGCCTCTTGTGTGTTTTTAGTTACAGGAATATATTTGTTTTTTAAGAGAATAAAGAACCTAAAAAATCATCATCACTATTTAATAATATTGTTTCTTTTTCTTTCTTTTTATTTTTTATTTGAATTAAACATGATAGAAAAAACACACGATTATTATTTAATGCCATTTATTCCATTAATTTTTTTAGTTGTAACCTATGGGGTAAATTACGTTTATTATTCTAGGTTTAAAAAGTATATTTTTTTTATTGTTTGTATAGTTCCATTAACCGCATGGTTAAGAATTAATACCCGCTGGAATTTAGAAAAACCCGGATTTACAAAAGATTATTTAACGCAAAAAAATTATTTTCAAAAAATCATTTCAACTAACGATACCTGTATTATTGATTACGACGAGTCCCGATTTATGTCGTTGTATTATTTAAAACGAAAGGGTTATAGTTTGTTAGAGGACCAACTTAATCAAAAGACCTTAAAAGAATTATATTTAAAAGGCGCAAAATTTTTGGTGTCAGAAAATCCAACGTTTAACACCAACGATTATCCTAATTTTAATTTTAAAAACATTTACGACAAAAATTTAAAAATTTTCAGATTAGAATTAAAATGAGACGTATAGTATTATTTTTAGTTTTTCAATGGCTGGGGGTAATAATATTAAACTCTCAGGTTCTTTTAAAACTGCAGGATGATAGCTTAATAACTTATCGCTTCAATAATGGAGAT
>CANFQR010000158.1 GCA_947449125.1 Bacteroidota bacterium
AGATTTCTATTATCTTCGTCTTGTCGTTCTTTTTTGTTGCTGATTTGTAACTTATCAAAGTCCAAATCTGACGAGTAGTTGTTTGTTTGTTGCTCGAATTACTTCTTGAAAACCGCTGTAGACGAGGGTTTCAGCGTTTATCTTTTGTTATCTGTTCATGTATCGGGAAGTAAAGCTTATATTTAATAAATTGAATTTAGATTATTTCTTAGAGATTAATAGTATATAAGTTAATGCTTTACATTTACGAAGTAATGATTAAATTTATATTTTGAAAAACTGTATAAAGTATTTATTTGTCTCCTCATCCTCAGACCAAACATAACAACCTTTTATACCTCGGGTCATTAAGGTGCGATAGGTATTCTTAATAATTTGCCTTATTAATTCTTTGGCCTCTTCTGGTTTTTCTTTTAATAATTTTTTATAACCCTTTATGGACGAATCCATTTTAGATCTTTTAGATGGATCTACTAAAACTTGACCATTACGCACAATTAAATCCTTTCCAATTATTACCCCTACATAATCAAGTTCTAGGCCCTGGCAAGTGTGTATGCAGCCTATTTCATTAACCGAATCGGGTTTCATTATCCAAAGCATGCTATCAATTGCCAAGTTCCATTGCATGCCAAAATTATATTCTGGAAATACAATATCTTTTGCTTTTAAATCTTTTTGGCTCTTCCAATCCCAGCAGTATCCGGCCACCAAACGTGCACTATTTTTTTCTTTGTTCTTTTCAAATATAATATCTCTCAATTCGGATGGCGAATCACAAACTTTAAATTCATAGTTAACATCGTCTACGTCTGTGTTTGCGGTTTCTCGTATTTGTAATAAATTATCTAAAAAGGATAAATAAGCATCAGAACCATTGCAACGAAATTGAGAACTAAGGGTTAGCTCATGTATTTCTGCATTTAAATTTTTTGCATGAAATTTTATTTCTTCTTTGGTACCAATATCCTTCATAGATACTTTTTGATTTTCATCCAAAAAGAAAACACTGCAATTAGACGCACGAATAATTTCCATTACCTGGTTTTCGCCTTTATTCTGAAACATGCCAGATTTAGCGTTTAACCGATGAGCCTCATCTACGATCAACATGTCAAATTCATTGGGTTTAACCTCTGTAAATACGCCGGAACTTTGAAATAAGGCTGCGAATCTACTTCTAGTTATAGTGCCAGTTAATTTGCTCTGATAAACGGCTCGAGGTGCTGTATTCTTGGTTACATATTGAGTTAACATCCCGCGTTTAGTAATCTCAACAATTAAATTAATTGCAACAACCGATTTTCCTGTTCCTGGCCCACCTTCTACTATTAAAACTTTTTTACCTTCTGTTTTTGCTTTTTCAGTTAACCATAAGGCTGTTTCATAAACCAGTTTTTGCTCATCCACCATCACAAATTCGCGGTTGCCTTTTAATAAGGAAACTAAACTATCTGAAAGCTGTTTTGAGGGTCTTATTTTACCAGCATCAATGCGATACATTAAATCACCATTGTCTCCGGTTTTTACAAATTTCTTTATAAAGTATCTTAGTTTTTCGGCGTCTCTTTTAAGAAATACAGGAGCTTTCTCTAAATAATTTTTATAAAAGTCATCGCGTATAACATTGTCTAATTCATAATTGTGTAGATAAGCACAAGGTTTTAAATTAATCTGTTCTTCTTGAACTGTAGTGCTAAAATCTTGAAGCATGGCGGCATAAGACCACGCCTGATAAGAAGGATGACTTGTTTCATGTAAACCTCTACCAAGTGCAGTTTTTACTATACCATCTTTTTCGGTTTTCTCGGCAGACTTCCATTGCTTTAGTTCAACGATAACAACATTTTCTTTATTGTATTCGTCCTTTCCTGTAATAATAAAGTCAATGCGCTTACTCGTTTGTGGTATTTGACATTCAATTGCTACGCCTGTGTTATCTGGAATTTCTTTATTGTTTAAGATGGAGGACATAAATCTCAAAGAATTCCACCACGATTCAACCTCTTTTTCAGAAGTTTTTCGATGTAGTTTTTCCTTGAACGAGTTTTCTATAATTTGATCTATATGCCCTAAATCAACATCGTTTTGAAAACCACTTTTATTTGATCTGTATACAATCACTTATAACTCATTATATTTTTTTGCAGTTCCCCTTGCTTTATCAACAGGGTATTTTTCTCCGTTAAGCTTAATCTTATCCAATACAATTTGCTTTACGTCCAATCCTTGTTTTTCAGCTAATAAAAACGCATAAGCAAAAACATCGGCCAATTCTTCTTTAATTTTTTCTTTGTCAACATTTTCACTATCCGCTATATCTTTCCAAAGAAATAGCTCGTTTAATTCCGATGCTTCAATTGACAATGCAACTGCAAGATTTTTAGTGTCATGAAATTGTGCCCAATCACGCTCATTTCTAAATTTTACTAATTCGTTAGTAATTTCTTCTATTTCAGTCATTGCAATTATTTTAATAGTTATGAAATTTTAATTCCATATAATTCCCAAACTTTCTGCCTTACTCATAATTGAGTAACATCGTACATATTAATCCTGAAAAAGTTTAGGTAAACAACCAGTCAAGATAATAAATAGTTATAAAGTCTACTTACAAATATAGCATAATATGCAAAAGTGTCTAAACTGTAATTTCATTTGATTGTGTATACATGCAAGCCCTAACAAAAAATATTCTTTCAAATACACGACAACTTTTAAACATAAATTAATTCCGAAAATAAATTAAACAACCAACAAACAAAACAAATTACAGTCAAATTTGTTAGAAAAATAGAGATAGCTTACATCCAAAAAAGGCACCAATAAATTGTAAATCAACATGCAGAAACAAAAAATAAACATTGTTTGGTTTAAACGCGATTTACGATTTACAGATCACGAACCTCTTTATTTTGCTCAAAAAAATGGTCTTCCTACTCTGCTAGTATATATTTTTGAACCCTCAGTCATGTCTTATCCTGACAGCGATACCAGACATTGGCGATTTATTTATGAATCGCTGCAAGAAATGAATGAAAAATTACAGCATTTAAACGCTCAATTATTTTTGTTTCATAACGAAGCGGCAACCGTATTTGAAACCCTAATAAAATCATATGCCATTAACAGCGTTTTTTCTTCTGAAGAAATAGGAAATAATTTAACCTATAAACGCGATAAGGCCATAAAAATTTTATTCAAAAAGCACAATATTACTTGGAACGAATATCAAACAAACGGCATCATTCGCAGATTAAAATCTCGCCAAGAATGGGAAAAACGTTGGGAGACAAAAATGAACGAATACCCTAAATTTATTGATGAAGAAAATTTAAATCTCGTTACATTAAACGAGAATATTTACAATCAAATTAAAGGTCATAATTTAAGCAACGACATTACTACACGCCATAAAGATTTCCAGCAAGGAGGTGAATCTTTTGCATGGCGATACTTAAATAATTTTATAAAAGAGCGCCATGTTAATTACAGTAAACACATTAGTAAACCGTCATTAAGCCGTAAAGGCTGTAGCCGCTTATCTCCCTATTTAACATACGGAAACATAAGTATGCGAATGGTTTATCAGTATACCCGACAAAATTATAATACCGCCTTAAATAAAAGAGCCTTATCTAACTTTGTTTCACGCTTACACTGGCATTGCCATTTTATTCAGAAGTTTGAAGACGAATGCAGATATGAATTTGAAAATATAAACCGAGCATACAACGCTTTATTAAAACCTAAAAACAATAATTATATTGAAGCATGGCAATTAGGTAAAACAGGTATACCTATTGTAGATGCATGCATGCGCTGTGTGGTTAAAACAGGATACCTCAATTTTAGAATGCGGGCCTTGGTAGTTTCCTTTTTTGTTTTTAATCTTTGGCAAGACTGGCGAGAGTTGCATTTTTTAGCCCAACAATTTTTAGATTACGAACCGGGCATTCACTATCCGCAATTACAAATGCAAAGTGGCACAACAGGCATAAACACAATTAGAATTTACAATCCAATAAAAAATTCGGAAGAACATGACACCGAAGGATTATTTATTAAACAGTGGATTCCGGAATTAAAAAACATTCCTTCAAATTTAATTCATGAACCGCATAAACTAACTGCCATTGAGCAAGAATTATACAATTGCCAAATTGGAATAGATTATCCCTTTCCTATTGTTGATGTAGAAGAGACCAGAAAAAATGCAAGTAGCATTGTTTGGAGTTTCAGAAAAAATGATGCCGTAAAAACAGAAGGTAAACGAATTTTAAATAAACATGTCAACAATCACAATCGCATGTAACTAAAAATTTTGAAACCCAAAATAGGCATAATCAATAACAGGCCAATTTTAATTCAAAACATGGTAAATACAATACTGAATTAATAAACAAAAGAGGATTTAAAAAATAAGATGAAAACATTTTTAACAGCCAAATGGCAGAATTTAATAATGGTGAATTATGAAATTGATCCAACTTATTTGACATCCTATCTACCAGCAGGTGTTGATTTAGATTTTAATAATAATAAAACATACATAAGCTTAGTGGGATTTTTATTTAAAGATTCGAGTTTATTTAACACACCAATACCGATTTTTGGAACCTTTGAAGAAATTAATTTACGTTTTTATGTTAAAAGAAAAATAGGAAATGACATTAAACGCGGAGTTGTATTTATAAATGAAACTGTCCCAAATAAAACTGTTGCCTGGGTTGCAAATAAACTCTATAAAGAACATTATACATCTATTGCAACTAAACACAATTGGAAAATTGACCCTAGTAATAAAGAAATTGAATATAAATGGTTAGTTAACAAAAAATGGAATTTCGTAAAAGTAATTGCTAACTCAGAGTCCATAAAAATGAAAACTGACAGTATTGAAGAATTTATTTTTGAACACTATTTTGGTTACACAAAATTAAATTCTACTCAAAGCATAGAG
>CANFQR010000159.1 GCA_947449125.1 Bacteroidota bacterium
ATAAAAGACAATTTATTATAATGGTAGGCCGATTTAAAGTCCAAATGAATAAGATGTTGAATTGCTCTGGTCATCCCACAACCATAACATTCTTTTTTTAAAAGTAAAACAGAAATGCAAATGGATTGTCCGCTATCAAAGAAATTTTTCGGCAAGCAAATTAAAATTACCGCAAGTGCTAATGCAAAACCGGTAAAACAATAAAAAATAAATTTTTTATAGCTGTTTTCGGTTTTGAATAAGTTTATAATTAGTTTCATTTTTTAATAGTCACAGTTGATGATTCTCCTTTTTTTAACTTAGTAACAATTGCATGCGTTACGTCATTATCTTTTAAGATCAGGTTTACTGTATTTGGAGGATTTTTACCTTCTGAAACAGCGTATATTTTTATAGTACATAAATCAGTCGCAAAAGGCAGCGTGATTATTTTTTTTTCATGTTCAATAATATAATTTTCGAGAATAGGTTTTTCATCAACTGTTAAAGTAATGACATCATTATCAAACGTAGCGGCATCCCATAATTCAATAATTAGTTTTTGCGATTGCCAGTTAATATTAAGTTGATTATCGGAAGTTAAAAACGTTTGATTCGTTTTATTTAAAAGATTGACGACATTTGTTTTATTTAAAACAGAATCATGTTTTTTTATTTTATCTATTACATCTGTGCCGACTAAGTAAATTGTTCCTTTTGCACAATTGCTATCGTTATTAAATTTGCCGTAAAACGCCCCTTCCATGATGGTTTTTCCATTTTTTCTTTTTATTGAAGCATTTTTTACGTGTATATAACAAAAGTCTTTTGGGTTGGCATTAGAAATTGTAGAAATATTTTCAATTTCGGTAAACGTAATGTTGTTTTGTTGTTTGCTAAAAAAACCTTCAATTTTCGATTTTGTTTTGTTCGATCCATAAAAGTCTGTAATTGAAAAACCTTCAATTTTAGTTTCGAGATATTTTTTAAAAGTTAGTTTATAGGGAATAATGCCCGAATCGGATAGTTTTAACATACCAATAAATTCATAATTATTACCATCTTGACAATAAACATAAACAGGAATTAAAAACGCGAAAAAAAACAGTAATCTAAATTTTAAGTTAAAAAATGGATTAGAGTTAATTAATTTATTGAAAAAAAACATTTTAAATTGTTGTAAGTTTATTGCTTAGATTTAATTTTAAATTCTAATTTAGGATAAATATAAACTTTAATAAACTTAATCAAACATGAAAAACAAAATCAAATTTATTGGCTATTTAGTTGCAATTTTTTTATTTTCAGGAACGGTAATGCTCGCTTCATTTCCGATTAAAACAGAAAAGACAGAGAATGCAGCTGAAGAGAATGTAGTTATTACAAAAAACAACATCAATAAAAAAATTCAGACACAGTTTAATACCTATGTTAAGTCAGATAATGCCAAAACTACACTTCCTGAAAGTAAAGAAGATGACATGTTAATTTTATTGATTTTATGGTTTTTTTTATGGCCTATTGCAGCACACAGATGGTATAAGCAAAAACCACTTGGTTATAATATATTATTTATTTTAACCTTTGGTGGTTGCGGTATTTGGGCTATTGTTGATTTGGTTAACATTATTCAAGAGAAATTTTAAAATTCACCAGTTAAAAGAAATTAGCCTCGTTTAGTAACGGGGCTTTTTTATGTAAAAAATTTTCTTTTTAATTAGTAATACTCGTTCAAATAAATTTTACAAAATTTTTCAATGTAAAGTTTTATAGTATCTCTAAGTGTAATAAAATGGTTTAAAATTTCTTCATCACTACCGTTTAAATTTTCTAAATCATTAAAATGATAATGAAATTTTAATATTGATGCATCTAAATTATTTGCCATTGGTTTTGCCTTATCTGAAAGCGAAATCACGTAATCAAGTTTCAAATTTTTTATCTCATCCAATGAAATAGCATTTTTGGAATTGATGTCAATGCCATCTAACGTCATCACTTTAATTGCATTCGCATTAACATTTTTTGTTTTTACGCCTACGCTATAAATTTCGGCATTACATTTTTTAAAATTATTTAAATAGCCTTGTGAAATCGGGCCTCTAACGCTGTTAAATTCAGATAAAACTAAAATTCTTTTCATTAATTTCTGTTAATAAACGATGAGTTGGTTACAATCAAAAGTACTAAAACCTTAGTATCTTTAAATTATGTCTAAAAACAAAAAACCAAAAAAATATTTATTTGAAGAAGTTTTAGATTTTTTAAAACATAATAGTTCAAAAGTATTTAATTACAAACAGCTTGGTGCAGCCATGGAGTTAAATAGCGAAGGTGAGCGACTTGAATTAATTGGTGTTTTAGAAGGATTAAAACAGCAAGGTTTTGTAACTGAAAATGAAACCGGAAAGTACCAATTGAAACAAACCAAGCAATATGTTACCGGAACTATTGATTTTACCAGTCAGGGAACAGCATTTGTAGTTTATAGTGAAACAGATAATGATATTTATATTCCTCCATATAAATCAAAAAATGCTTTGCAAGGTGATTTGGTTAAAGTTTATTTGTATTCAAAACGCAGCGGAAAACGTAAAGAGGGCGAGGTAGTAGAAATTATTAAGCGCGCAAAAACTGAATTTGTTGGAACCATTAAAATAAATCCAAATTACGCATTTGTAATTCCTGATAGTCATAAAATTCATGTTGATTTTTTTATAAATAGTAAAGACATTAAAGGAGCATTAGATGGCCAAAAAGTATTAGTTACTTTAAAAGAGTGGAAAACAGGCGAGCAAAATCCGGTGGCTGCTGTTACACAAGTATTTGGTTTTCCGGGTACTCATAAAACGGAGATGAATGCAATTATGGCCGAGTATGGTTTACCTGAACATTTTCCGGATGAAGTTGAGGCTACTGCAAAAAAAATAGATACTGCCATTACTCAAAAAGAAATTTTAAAACGCAGAGATTTCAGAAACATTACAACTTTTACAATTGATCCGGTTGACGCCAAAGATTTTGATGACGCATTGTCTATACAAAAATTAGATAATGGTTTATGGGAAGTTGGTGTGCATATTGCGGATGTAACTCATTTTTTACAAGAGAGTACAATTTTAGATAAAGAAGCTGTTTCGAGAGCAACCAGTGTTTATTTAGTAGACAGATGCATTCCTATGTTGCCTGAGGTGTTGAGTAATTTTGCGTGTTCATTAAGACCAAATGAAGATAAATATTGTTTTAGCGCTGTATTTCAATTAGATCAAAATGCAGATATTCATCATCAATGGTTTGGTAAAACAGTAATTAATAGCAACCGACGTTTTACTTATGAGGAAGTGCAAACCATTATAGAAACAGAAGAGGGTGATTTTAAAAGTGAAATTTTATTATTGGATAAGCTGGCAAAAAAATTGAGGGCGGAACGAACAAAAAGAGGTTCTATATTTTTTGATAAGGCTGAGGTAAAATTTAATTTAGACGAGGAAGGAAATCCTACCGGTGTCTTTTTTAAAACACAAAAAGATGCCCATAAATTAATTGAAGATTTTATGTTACTGGCTAATAAATCTGTTGCAGAATTTTTAGGCAAGTCAAGTAATAATTCTGATACTCTAAAAAATCAAAAGAAGAAAGACGATGCAAAAAATTTATGCGTTTATCGAATTCACGATGTTCCCAGCGATGAAAAAATGCAAGAGCTGAGTGGGTTTGTAGCGCGTTTTGGATACCAATTAAATTTAGGCAGTAAAGAAAAAACAGCACAGTCTATAAATAAATTATTAACTGATGTAAAAAATAAAAAAGAGCAAGGAATGGTTGAATTGCTGGCAGTTAGAAGCATGCCAAAAGCAATTTATACAACTAAAAACGAAGGTCATTACGGTTTGGGGTTTGAGTACTATACGCATTTCACCTCTCCAATTCGACGATATCCTGATGTGATGGTTCATCGTTTGTTAGAGGCCCGTTTATCTGGTAAAAAATATTCAACCCAAGAAGAGCTAGAATTGCTTTGTAAACATAGTAGTGATATGGAACGCACTGCAGCAGAGGCAGAGAGAGCTTCTGTAAAATATAAACAGGTTGAGTTTATGAAAAACAAAATCGGTCAGATTTTTGATGCAGTGATTAGTGGTGTTACAGAGTGGGGAATTTATGCTGAGATAAATGAAAATAAATGTGAAGGGATGATAAAAAGCAGAGATTTGAGAGGCGATCAATTTAATTTTGACGCAGATAATTACCGATATGTAGGTCGAAATACTGGTAAAATATATGCCTTGGGAGACTCCGTTAAAATAAAAGTTTTAGATGCCGATCTTATAAAGAAACAATTAAATTTTGGCTTTGCTTATTCTGAAAATGATTCAATTAATTTAAATTCCGGAAAATATACCGATAACATTAATTACAATAGATTTAATTCATCAAAAAATAAACCAGGTTCTAATAAAGGTGGTAAAATAAAAAATAGTAAAAAACGCAAACGATAAATTACCTTTATTGCGAAATGACATCTTTTTTAAAAAATTTACATACCAAACAAACGCTTCAACTTGCTTGGCCTTTAATAATTACGCAAGTGGGGCACATTATTACCGGTATGGTAGATACTATTTTTTTAGGGAAAATTGGTCCAGCAGAACAGGCAGCCTGTATTCTTTCAAACAATTTATACGTATTGTTGCTGGTTTTTTGTATTGGAGTTAGTTATGCTACAACACCTTTGGTAACCGATGCTCATGAAAAAAATGACACATTAAAAAAAGTGTCTTTATTTAAAAATTCGTTGGTGCTTAATTTATCGGTAGCAATAATATGTTTCGTTATTTTGTTCTCAGCGTCAGATGTTTTAAAATTTATGCAACAACCTTTAGATGTTGTGGAGTTGGCTGTTCCTTTTTTTGATGTTTTAATTTTTTCGATAATTCCTGTTTCGTTATTTTTCACCTGTAAACAATATTGCGAAGGG
>CANFQR010000160.1 GCA_947449125.1 Bacteroidota bacterium
AAAAATAGAAATAAATTTCAACGATTGATAATTAAAGCGGCTGCTAACGATAATTATCCGTTTTCAGGAAATACAAACGCAAACACTTTAGGTGGAGCTCATATTCGGGACCAATATGTACATACAGTTTCACAAAAGGCAAAATTACACATAGATGAGCGTACGTGGGCACCAGGAATTCTTTATGTAAATGGACAATACTGGGGTGTTTACGATTTTAGAGAAAAAGTGGATGATGAAGACTTTACCGAACATTATTTCAACACCAAAAAAGACTCTATGCAATTTTTACAAACCTGGGGAGGTACTTGGGCAGCCTATGGCGGACCACAAGCAATAACAAATTGGAACACATTTAAAAATTATGTAGCTGCTAATAGCATGTTAGTACCTGCAAATTACGCTTACGTTGAATCTGTATTTGATACCAAAAGTTTAGCAGATTATGTAATACTAAATTCGTATGTTTTATCAAGCGACTGGCTCAACTGGAATACAGCTTGGTGGAGAGGATTAAATTACAATTGCACCAAAAAGAAATGGCGCTATACTTTATGGGATTGTGATGCTACCTTTGATCATTACATTAATTATACTGGTGTTCCTAACACAAATCCTAACGCAAACCCATGCGATCCTCAAACCCTAAATAACCCCGGAGGTCAAGGACATATTCCGATTCTAAACAAACTATTGACAAACCCAACCTTTAAGCAATATTATGTTATGCGTTATTTTGATTTATTAAACTCTGGCTTGAGCTGTACGCGAATGGTTCAAATACTTGATAGCATGACTAACAAAATTGCACCAGAAATGCCCCGTCAAATAGCACGATGGGGTGGCAACATGGCTCAATGGCAATTACACGTTCAGCAACTACGCAATTTTATTTTACAGCGCTGTGATAGTGTATTAAATGGATTTGACAATTGCTATAATACAACAGGCCCTTATAAAATCACAATAAAAACTTTTCCAGTAAACAGTGGATTGGTAGCCTTTAATTCTTTAACGTTAACGTCTTTCCCTTGGAGTGGCAATTACCCTGGCAATATGCCAAACATCGCAACCGCAATTCCTAACCCAAATTATTGTTTTACACACTGGACAACAAGTTCTGGTTCTACCATCACACCCAATACATCAGCTGTAAGCATGTCTTTAAACTTGGCAGCTACCGAAACACTTACTGCGCATTTTGCAATCAATCAAAATCTAACTACCGTTCCCGAAACAACTACTATTTGCAGTGGCAAAAGCACACAACTCTTAGCTTTAAATGGGTTTGAATTTGCTTGGACTCCCACAGTGGGTTTAAGTTGTACAACTTGTTCCAATCCAATTGCTTCACCACTAGTAAGCACCGTTTATTCTGTAGGTCCTCATGCATGCACTGGTCTTAAACAAGTAACAGTCAATGTAATTCAATCTCCAAGTTTACAACTATCTGTTAGTACACCTACGTTATGTCAAGGAAAAACATTTACATCTTTGATTTCGGCTAATGGTGCGCAAAGCTACAGTTGGATTCCTAATAGCACCATAACTTTTTCAAATCAAAATCAAATTATGGTCAGTCCACCCGTTACTAACAGTTATACGGTTATTGGTGCTAATTCTCAAGGCACTTTTAGTTGTTTGGAACAGGCAAGTGCAACTGTTATTGTATTACCGCAAATTATAGCTAGTGTTGATCCAAGTGTTTCAATTTGCAGAGGAGAAAAAGCAAAATTTACTGCCTTTGGAGGATCTGATTACAATTGGTCTCCATCGGATGGGTTAAACGTAACTAATTTACCTTCTGTTGTATCAAGTGCAACAAGCAATGTAGTTTATACAGTAAACGTTTCAAGAGACGGCTATTGCAGCGCCTCAGCCACAACAGCCATAGTAGTAAACGATTTACCAATTATAACCGCCGGCATAGATACAACCTATAATATAGATGACCAGATATTTATTACTGCTAAAGGTACAGGCAGCATTACTTGGGTTGCGGGTGATTATATTATTTGCAAAGATTGTCCACAAACACAAATCCAACCTAAGCGCGACGTATGTTATACTGCTGAATCTATGAATGAATTTGGTTGTAAGGCTAGCGACGAAGTTTGTATTTCAATCACAAAAAACTGGGTCATCTTTATACCTAATAGTTTTACTCCAAATGGTGATGGATTAAACGATGTTTTTAAAATTTATGGAAATTCCTTACTTGCCATTAAAATGGATATTTTCGACAGATGGGGCAAATTACTCTTTACATCTGATAATATTGAACAATGTTGGGATGGCACTTTTAAAAATGTTCCCTGCGACTTGGGCGTTTATAATTATAAAATAACTTACAAGGGAGTCGATAATAAAGTGAACGAAAAAGCGGGATCAATTACGCTAACAAGATAATCAGTGTTTACTTATTATTCTCTTTTTTATTAACTAAACTAATTTTATGCTAAAGAATAATCTCTTTTTTATTATTTTTTTAAATGTAGCATTCCTAAACAACGCCTTTTCCCAATGGAATAGCAATACAACCGTTAATACCCCAATTGTTACTTCAGCTAACACTCAAAAAAATATTTCAATTTCTTCGGATACAAAAGGTGGTGCCATTCTGGTTTGGGAAGACAAAAGAAATGGAACCTCAGATGATATTTATGCTCAACGAATTAATTCAGCAGGAATTAATAAATGGTTGTTAAATGGTATCGCTGTATGCACAAACACCACCGAACAAAATTCTATTTCTTCTGTGGAGGATGGGAATGGCGGTGTAATTATAACCTGGGACGATTATAGAAATGGAGAGGCAGATATTTATGCTCAAAGAATTGATTCGAACGGAGTTGCGCAATGGACACAAAATGGCATAGCTGTATGTAGTAAATCTTTGGCGCAGCAAGGTACCAAATTGATAAGCGATGGTTTGGGTGGCGCAATTATTGTTTGGCAAGATTCTATTACAGGAGCCACTGATATTTATGCTCAGCGGATTAATAACGCAGGAAATGTTATGTGGGCAAGCGGAGGGGTTCCTATTTGCACAGCTCCTTTAAAACAGATACGCCCCAGAATTCAACCAGATAACCAAGGAGGCGCTTTCATTGTTTGGCAAGACAGAAGAAATGGAATAGATCCTGACATCTACGCTCAACGTATTAATTCTTCCGGAAATATAATTTGGACACCTAATGGAATAGTAGTTTGTAATGCCATTAACGCT
Source organism: Bacteroidota bacterium (assembly GCA_947449125.1). GTDB lineage: Bacteria > Bacteroidota > Bacteroidia > B-17B0 > Aurantibacillaceae > Aurantibacillus. The sequence goes on from CANFQR010000160.1 coordinate 3,230, forward strand.
CAATCATATCCAAAATTGAGAGGCGATGGTTCTGGCGGAATCATCGTTGCTTGGCAAGACCGACGAAATGTGCTTGATGCTGATATATATGCTCAGCGTGTTGATGCAAACGGAAACATCATTTGGCAAAATAATGGTTTACCGGTATGTGTTGCAGCAGATAATCAAGAAGAATTAGACATGACTAACGAAGGTTTGACAAATGGGGTAATTATTTGTTGGACTGATCATCGCTCATTAATTAGTAATAACAGCGACATCTATGTTCAAAAATTAGATTTAACAGGTAACCCCCAATGGACTTTAAATGGCATAGCCTTAACAAGTTCATTTTTGGATCAAAAAAACTCTAATGTTGTTGGAGATGGCAGTGGCGGTGCAATTGTGGTTTGGCAGGATTCAATTGCAGGAAACCAATGGGACATTAAAACACAAAAAGTAAACACTAACGGTTTTCAACAATGGGGATTAAATGGAATTTCTGTATGTAATCAAATTAGTTCTCAAGCTCAACCTGGAAGTATATCAGATGGACAAGGTGGATGCATTTTTGCATGGGAAGATAAACGAAACGGGATAACCGATGATATATATGCGCATCATTCTCCATTTACAACTACATTTAACCATGAAAACGAATTTGTTCGAGAATCATTAAGTGCATATCCAATGCCATTTAACACATCTGCATTTTTAAAATACAATGGTAAAGAGCAAATTAATTTTAATAATGGTACTTTAAAGTTCATTGATGTAACAGGTAACGAAGCAAACATTAGATATTATATTCAAAATGATGGCTATGAAATTTATAAAGATAATACGCCCCCGGGTATTTATTTTTATAATTTATCTTTAGAAAACAATAACTACGCTGGTAAAATAATTATTAGTGACTAGTTAATATATTTTGTATTAATTAAAATCAAAAAAATCCTAAAAATAGAATCATGAATTTGAATTTTTTGACTTAATATTTTTTATAACGATAATTCAATTTAGTCTTTAGTGTTCGATAAATATAAAAATGAATACATTTATAAACCTATATCGCCCGTTAATACCAGTTTAGTTTATACCTTTTTTCAAAACCTTTATTGCTCTGCAATCCACCGCAATGAATAATTAAAATTTTTGTTTTAGGTAAAATTTTATTCTTTAACAATAAATCAAAAACAGCATAAAATAATTTAGAGGTGTAAATATAATCTAACGGTATTTTATATTCCATTTCAAATTTATTTTTAAAATCAATCAACTCTTTATCCAATTTTGCATAACCATTAAAACAGTATTTATTTGTTATACAATTTGTATCAATTTCATTTTTTTCTATGCCTTCATTTCCAACTACTATGAATTTTTGTTGAGGAAAAATTTGTTGCATGTTAACATCAACATCCGTTAATAAAGAGTTTTCTCCTTTTAAAACATTAATACCAATTAATTTTTGATTTGGTTTACAAGAAGCTAAAATCCCTGAGAATGTTGCTGCAGTTCCGCAAGCGCAAAAAATAAAATCATAGTTCCAATCAGGTTTCAAAATTTCAGTGCAACCTAATATACCCTCCTTATTATTACCTCCCTCGGGTATTAAATAATGTTCTCCGAATATATTAGTTAAATCTCGTTTAAAAACTTCAGTGTTTTTTTGTTTGTAATTTTCTCTGCTAACATAATGTAAATGCATTCCATTTGCTATTGCATTTGCTAAAGTTT
>CANFQR010000161.1 GCA_947449125.1 Bacteroidota bacterium
AGCATAATAAACTGCATTATCAGAAGCTTTAGAAAAATCTGTTGCAACAAGTATAGTTTTCATTTAAAAAAACATTTATATTTTAATTCCATAAAAAATAATTATTAATTCCGCAGTTATGAATTATAATAAACAGGATCACCATTAATCAACTTAATTTCATTTTTAAATCTTACTATCATTTCAAACTCTTCAAGAGTAACAGGTTTAAATGCTCTTGAAACTTCTTCAATAACAGCAATAAATGTATTTTTAAGTTCTGGGCTTAAATAATGACTATTTAAGCGTATCTGATGCATAGCACGGTTATAAGAATCCTCAGAATTAATCTTGTCCTTATTCATTATTTGAAAAATAATTTTAGCAATATCAAAATCATATTTTTTGCATCTGAGTTCAGCTTCTACAATTTGATAAAACTTTTTTGTTTCTTCATTTTGTATCATGCCATCCGAAATAGCTATAGCATAAGCTAATTCCCCAATTGCGTAATAAAGATTTTGAATAGGAGTCATATTAATTATAATTAAATCAAAAATACGTTTTGCCATATCATACGGTGTATGAAAATGGTCAACTTAAAACATGTAATTAATCAAGACATTAAACTAATAGAGTAATTTTTAAAGTATGAATATGATAAACATCAGCTCCTAAATTGAGAGCAATCATAAGGAATAAGCTATTAATAAAATAATTTTAACTCAATTAATATAAAGTCATGGAAACAATTGAAAAAAATAAGACAGCAGATAAAATAATTGATGGTGTTAAAAAAGCCATTTCTGAAATTGAAGAATTAAGAGTTAAAATAGCTCTTGGTAAAGCAGAGGCTCAGGATTTATTTGAAGACACTAAGAAAAAATTAAATCATTATGTTCATGAAAGCAAATTAAAATTTAATAAATTAAAACAAAACGAAAATGTTTCAAAAATAATTAATGCTTTTGAGCATTTGCAAGTACAACTTGCTTTAGGAATTGCAGAAAGTAAAGAAACATTTGATGAACAGAAAAAAAATATATCAAATGCTATTCAAAAATTAGAAAGCAGTTTAAAAATCGAAAAATCTTATGATGAATTGTCCTCGTTATTAAAATTAGAAATAGAAAAATTTAAACTAAAAATTGAAATACTTAACCTACAGTATAGACTTAAAAAAGTAAATGTGCAACAAGATTTTGAAACCAAAAAAAGTGATTTTTTACTAAAAATTGATGGTATTAAAAACCGTATACAAAAAAAAGAAAATACCGGTAAAACTAAATGGGAACATTTTCAAAATGAAATAACCGAATCTTTTTTTCATTTAAAAGAAGCATTCAAAATTTAATTTACCAACAACAAAAATAAATGAAAATAAAAACACTCTTATGCTTAATGATCATATGCTTTAATATAACATATGGTCAAAATTTAATTGACTCTAACTCAACAACAAAAAATAATGAAATCACATTCGAAAATTTAAGCATTGAAGAGTTTAAAAAAAAAGTAAATAACAAAAATAAGTTAGTGTTAGTAAATTTTAGTGCTGAATGGTGCATAGTCTGCAAAAAACAAAAACCAATACTTGATGAAATGAAAATCGAGAAAAAAAATATTTTGGAAATAATGTATTTAAACATGGAAAAAAATCCACTAATAGCAGAGTATTTTGAAGTAGATGGATTGCCTGTTAATTTACTTTACGACAAAGGAAAAATTATTTGGTCAAGAGAAGGAATTGTAAGTAAAATTGAAATGTTAGAACTTCTGAATAATAACAAGTAAATTATTTACCTAAAAATACTAGCAAGTAATCAATTGAAAGAATGTCCCAGTCAATAGGGATATACAATGACATTACCAATAAAATTATTCTAGGGAAAACCAAATTCATATCCCACATAGGTTTTAAAAAACTAAAAGCTACGCACACCATTATCAAATCTATACCTAAAATATAAAATGCCCATGTTTTAAACAATCCTATTATTAATAACAATCCTCCTAAAAACTCAATGTAAGAAGAAAGATAGGCCGAAAGGCTTAAAAAAACCGATGGTATATTTTTATCCTTTGTTTCTTGCTTAAAAAAAGAAATAACGCCAGACATTTTAACATTAAATATTTTATCAAATCCTTGAAAGAAAAACAATATTCCTAAAATTACTCTCAATAAAAATGCTAAAAATGTTTCATTAGTTATATATGCCATTTTAATTAAATATTTATCATTCTAAAATTACAATTATTTAAATTCAAAATCTAATCTACAACCATAAAAATTATAACACAATTAATTAAAACATGTAAATTAATTTTGTTTTTCATTTATTTTATAATTTAATCTTTATAGTTAAACAAAAGATGAAACCAAATTTTATTGTCACAAAAGCCTCGGGTGTTACAGAACCATTTTCGATTGATAAATTAAAATTATCGTTAGAACGATCAAGAGCTACACCTGCAGAAATTGAAATTATTTGTAATCAATTACAATCACAACTTTACCAAGGTATAAGCACAAAAAAAATTTACAGCGAAGCCTTTAAATTACTCAAACATCACTCCAAACATCATGCCGCAAGATACCAATTAAAAAAAGGTTTATTAGACCTCGGACCTTCAGGTTATCCGTTTGAAAAGTTTATTGCCAAATTATTTGAAATGCAAGATTACAAAACTATTACCGGACAAATTGTAAAAGGTAAATGTGTTAGTCATGAAATTGACGTGATAGCAAAAAAAAACAACGAAATTATAATAACAGAGTGTAAATACCGAAATGCCGCAGGAATAACTGTTGATGTAAAAACACCTTTATACATTCATTCTAGATTTAATGATGTAAGAGCCGGTGGTTACTTTAAAAAAGAACAAGAAAGTTTAAATGGTTGGTTAATAACCAACGCTAAATTTACTACAGACGCAATCACTTACGGTAAATGCGCTAACCTTAATCTATTAAGTTGGGATTATCCGGCTAAAAATTCATTGAGGGAACTAATAGATAACTATAACCTCTACCCGCTTACGTGTTTAACTACTTTAAGCAAACAAGAAAAACAATGGCTTTTATCTCACGACATGGTTTTGGCAAAAGATATTTATAGTACTGAAGCCATTTTATTAAAAGCAGGAGTAAGTAGCAAACGAATTCAAACAGTTAAAGAAGAGGGTTTAAAACTATTTAAAGAAGGTAATTCAAACAGAAAATAATTTCATCAACTTAAAACACTTGATTCACCTTTTAAAGGAATAATAACGTTGTGATAACCTTCAGAAATTAATTTTTCACGAAACGCAATTTTAGCCTCCATTTCTCCATGTACCAAAAATATTTTTTTTACTTTTTCTTTATCTTGGCATGATAAATAACGAATCATTTCAAGATAATCGGCATGGGCACTCAAAGAATGCATTATTTCAATAGTTGCTTTCACATCAAAAAAATCGCCAAAAATATGCACGCGCTTTTTACCGTTTGTTAATTGAGCACCTAAAGTTTTTGGCGCACAATAACCCGTAATTAAAACGGTATTTTTAGAATCAGAAATTGTATTTCTTAAATGATGTTTTACTCGGCCTGCATCGCACATACCCGAGGCAGAAATAATAATACAAGGATCGTCTATTTTATTTAGAGCTATTGACTCTGATGTATCCTGAATATATTTTAAATTCGGAAATCCAAACGGGTCTTCATCATTTTTGAGATATAATTTTAACTCATCGTTAAAACATTCATGATGTTTGTTTACAACTTGAGTTGCCTTGGCAGATAATGGACTATCCACAAAAATTTTAATTTCAGGCAGCAGTTTTTTATTATATAATTTATTGAGTAAAAACAAAATTTCTTGTGTTCTCCCTAAACTAAATGCCGGAATTATCAATTTTCCTTTTTTATCCAGACAAGTATTTTTTACAATTTTTAAAATTTCAGATTCAGAATCTTCAATCGTATTGTGAATTCTGTTCCCATAAGTTGATTCACAAATTATATAATCTGCCTTCGCAAAAACAGAAGGAGATTTTAAAATTGGGTCGGTGTAGCGGCCAATATCGCCGGTAAACGAAAGTTTTATTTTTTTCTCGGTTTCGTGAGATGTAATGTTAATGGCCGAGCTGCCAATTATATGACCGTTCTCCGAAAAATTAAACGACAGTTCATCATTCAAATAAAATTCGGTGTTAAAATTTAAGGGTTTAAACTGCTTTAAACACTTTTCGGTATCGTGAATAGTATATAAAGGCTTTATAAGTGGTAATCCCTTTTTTCTTCTATGCTTATTAATAAAAGACACATCCCCTTCATGAATATGAGCACTGTCCATCAATAAAATTTTACACACATCAAAAGTTGCTGTTGTACAATAAATTTTACCTTTAAACCCTTGTTTAACCAACAATGGTAAATTTCCTGAATGATCAATATGTGCATGCGATAATAAAACTGCTTCAATTTCTGTTGGATTAACTCCCAAACTTCGGTTCATTTCATCGGTTTCTTTTCCCATGCCTTGATATAAACCACAATCAAGTAAAAACTGTTTACCTGAGTTTGTCATAATCATATGTTTGCTTCCGGTAACACCTTCTGCAGCACCAATAAATTTTATTTTCATTAATTTTTATTTAAGATTGACAAATCAATTTCATTTTTAGAAAACGAATAACCTATTTCAATTAATTCTTTAGCCACTTTTGATTCGAAAAGATGATATTTTTTCAGCGCTGGCGGCTCAATAAACACATCACAATTATCAATAGCATTTAAAATATTATTTCGCATTATAATATGAATTGACCTATCCATGTTTTGAATCATATTTAAATTTTCATCATAATCAGGAATTGGATTAACATGACTGGCTATTACTTTTTCTGACTTTAAATTAAATGGTTCTATTGGTAAATTATCGCTCATTCCCCCATCGGCATATGGTA
>CANFQR010000162.1 GCA_947449125.1 Bacteroidota bacterium
ACCTTTCAATCATGGCGTTTGTATCAAGTTCTGGGAAGAAAAAAAAAACGATTGCATCCTGAGTTAAAAAATAGTGTCGGAGTAGACAATTTTACCGACTTATTAAGAATAGAGGTTACCGACAAGTTGCTTTACAGGCAATATACAAAAGCAAAAGATGATCAATACAATAAAAAGGGCCAGCAGAAAAACAATGACTTTTGACTGCGCACTGCTTATTACAGCGGCTCAGGCGTAAACCCGCCGTACTGGAATAGTTGGCTATGCTATCGTTTCGCCGGAACGACATAAGGCCGTCGGGCCGAACGCTTAGCTGCAACCCGTCAAGTAAAAACTATTACCAGTTATTATCGCTCATGCTAAATCTTACATTTACAACATTATTGTAAATAGAACCAAAAGAATAGCTTATACCTGTGTAAAAGAAATAAGAAAAATCAGATTTTAATTGAGCTTGTCCTAACAAAATAGCATCAGATGATACTTCATCTTTTCGCAAAAAATACTGATCGTTTACAATTGAAAAATTTCCACCAAGACTAATATTCAATCCTTTAGCAATATTTAAACTTACGCCCGGAGAAACATTAATGCGATAATATTTTTGCGGATGGAAATAATGAAAGGATCCAATATCGCAATTTAAAGCCCCCCATTTTTCAACTTGTTTGTAGGAGATTACTAATGAGTGAAGCGTAAACCAATCATTCATTTTATCTAAATAAGTTGGCGAATAAAAATCTACATATCTTAATCCGAACCGGTAGTTAAAACATAATTTGCGGTTTGTTGCTTCGCTGTAAGGAAATATGTTATACTCAATAGCCGGATAAAAAGAAGTACTGTTTTTTAAGTTTTGAACGGTGGATGAAAAATAAGTTCCAAAATAACCCACAGACAGATGCTTGCCAACGCTAATAGCATCGTAACTGTATGCACCAAGATTACTAACAAAACCAATAACAGATGAAGTGTCTGTAATTTGATATTTTTGATAATTCCCGGAGTAAAAGAAACCGGTTTCAAATAAATTTTTTTCGGAAGTTCTGTTTGCGTTAAAGCTTGAATTTAAATAAAACTGTTTGCTGTATGATTGTCCGTTTCCGGCAATATTCCCGTTTAAATTAAATAACCATAAATTCCAGCTATCTTTAACTTTATCGGATGAGTTTGCATTTTCCAAACCATCAATCGAATAATTAATTTTTTCGGCTAATTCTGTTTTTAATAAAAAAGGCAGCACACCTTTTTTTAATGTTTTTTTTAATTCTTCACGAATTTCACCATCAGAAAGGTTAGGTGTTGTGGTGTATTTATGATTAAATAACAAACCCGAAAAATTATTTTCACCACTAAATTCAAGGCTATATTCTGTACCGCCATTGCCGGCATTGATACTTCTTACAAGAATAATAATATCAGCAAGCCTTCTGTCTCTAACAAAGTTTAAAAAAGTTATTTCATTTCTTAAAAACTGCTGGTCGCAATCATCGCATATTAAAAACACTTTAGGGGCTTGTTTACGTTCTAAAGTATCAGATACTTGTGAAAAAAAAAGTATGGGTAAGCACGCAAAAAGCAACAATAAAATTGTTTTGAGTTTATAGTTTGTTTTTGTGTTACTCATGCAAATTAGGTTTTAGATTTATATAATGGAACGGTGCTGCAGGGCTCTCCATACATAATGCTTTTGGCAAACGGTTTTAATAAGGTGGTGAGTTGTACATGAGCATTAATGGGCAATTTTTTTTCTCCACAACCTTTAATTACTATTCTTGCATCTTTATAAATAGAAATATCTATCGAATTTAATTTTTCAGAAAACAAAAGACTTTCTACTTCATTTAAACTTCCGAAGTAAACTTTTTTAGCGTAAGGCTCTAACGCAATAGCGAGTAACATATAAGCCCAGGTTGGCACAATAGCATCGGCACTGCATATTAAACCCACTATTTTAGTCTCGTAAAAACTCCAGTTATTTGTTTTAATAAATTCTCTAAAATCTTTTTCTTTTAAAATTAACTCTTGAAAAAGATGTGGTTTAATATCAAATAAAATTCTTTCACCCGGGGTATAAAACTCTTCCAAATCAATGCTAATAATGCCGCTGTTGGATACTTTATTTGTTATTTCATTTTCCATCGTTGTTATACCAAAATTAATTTACATAAAACCTAATTCTAGTTGAGCAACTTCACTCATCATTTCTTTTTCCCAACTAGGTTCAAACGTTAATTTTAATTCGGCAGATGTTATGCCGGGTAACAACTTGCATTTGTTTTCAACTTCGGCAGGTAAACTTTCAGCTACCGGGCAATTTGGCGAGGTTAGCGTCATTACAATCTTTAAATTATTTTCTTCATCAAGATGTAATTCATAAATTAAGCCAAGTTCCCATACATCAACCGGTATTTCGGGGTCAAAGCATGTTTTAATTTCATCTATTACACGTTGCATTAACTCTGTGTTTTTTGTAACAATTATTGCTGCCATTTTTTTTAAATTCTATTTTATAAATGCCAAAGCATCTGTTTTCATTTTAGTTATCATACTTACAAGTCCGTTTGCTCGTGTAGGGCTTAGGTGCTCTTTTAAACCAATTACATCAATAAATTCAAGCTTTGCTTTAATAATATCTTCGGGTTTTTGGTTTGACAGCACTCTAATGAGAACAGCTACCATTCCTTTTGTAATTATAGCATCTGCATCTGCTGTGTAAATCATTTTGTCATTAATTAGTTCTGAAAATAACCACACTCTACTTTGACAACCTTTTATAATATTTTCTTCTGTTTTATATTCAGGATTAATTAAGGGTAATGATTTTCCGAGATCGATTAAATGTTCGTATTTGGCTTCCCAATCTTCGCCAAATAAATCAAATTCATCAATAATTTCCTTTTCAATATCTTCAATAGTCATTTTTCAGTTTAATTTGATGGATTATGATAACATTGTAATTACCTTTTTTAATTTTTCAATAAAAAAATCAATTTCGTTTTTAGTGTTGTATACAGCAAACGAAATTCTAACCGTGCCTTGAATGTTTAGGTGCTGCATTAATGGTTGGGTGCAATGATGTCCGGTTCTCACAGCTATACCATATTTATCCAACAAAGTTCCAACATCAAAAGGATGTTGGTTTTTAACATTAAACGAAATAACTCCTGCTTTATGTGTGTTCTTGCCATACATCATGATTTCGGGCAATTCATTTAATTTTTCTTGTGCGTATTGAACCAGTTCATTTTCAATTTCAAAAATTTTTTCAATACTAATTCTATTTATGAAATTAATTGCTTCTCCAAAAGCAACAGCTCCTGCAATATGTGGTGTTCCGGGTTCAAATTTAAGTGCGCCTTCAACGTATTCTGTTTTTTCGAAACTTACTGATTTTATAATGCCGCCACCTGTTTTAGATAGTGCCAAATGATTCAGCCATTTTTCAGACAGATACAATAAACCAATGCCTGTAGGACCATACATTTTATGTGCGCTACAAACAAAAAAATCAACATCTAGTTTTTTAAGGTCAATAGCCATGTGCGGTGCGGATTGGGCACCATCAACTAATACAGGAATGTTGTGCTTTGTTGCTTCTGTTTTTATTTTTTCAATATCGCTGATTAAACCTAGCGTATTTGATACATGCGTAACGGCAATTAATTTTGTTTTTTTGGTAATTAAATTTGGTAATGAGTTGTAATCAAGTGTTTGGTCGTTATTTAAAGGAATTATTTTTAGTTTACCGCCATTTTCTTGTGCCCATAATTGCCAAGGTAAAATATTTGAATGATGTTCGTACGTTGATAAAATAATTTCATCTCCTGGTTTAAAATAATTTTTTGCAAGTCCCTGAGCAACCATATTGATTGAGTCGGTTGTGCCTCCGGTAAAAATAAATTGTTGAGGGTTATTGATGTTAAAATAACTAGCAATTGTATGACGTGATTTTTCAAATAAATCAGTAGCATGTCTGCTTAATGAGTGAACACCCCGGTGAATATTTGAGTTGCTATGTTTATAATAGTCAGAAATACGTTCAATAACAGAAATGGGTTTTTGACTTGTGGCTCCGTTATCAAAATAAATAAGGTTATAACCGTTTACTTTTTGGTTAAGAATAGGAAATTGTTCGCGTATGTTATTTTGATCAATCAATGTATTATAAATTATGTTCAAACAAATTCATTATTTTTTCTTTTAATTCCTCAATCTCAACTTTATTAATAATTTCCTGAGCAAATGCGTTTAATAATAATTTTTTAGCAGTTTCTCTTCCAATACCTCTAGCATTTAGATAAAATATGGCAGTTTCATCAATTTTTCCTGTTGAAGTTCCGTGAGAACATTTTACATCATCGGCATAAATTTCTAGTTGAGGTTTTGTGTTTATGACGGCGTCATCGCTTAACAAAATATTTTTACTGCTTTGATAAGCATTTGTTTTTTGTGCGTGTTCTTTCACAAAAATTTTACCATTAAACACGCCTGTGCTCTTATCATTAATAATTCCTTTATATAACTCACTACTTTGACAATGAGGTTTTTGATGGTCCATGAGGGTATGGTTATCAACTAACTGATTTGATTTTGTAGAAAATAAGCCGTTTAGATTGGCTTCACAATTTTGCCCGGCAAGTGCAACGTTGTGATTGTTGCGAACCAATGAACCACTTAGAGTTATAGTAGTATTTTCATATTTACCGTTGCTGTTAATTTGCACCTGATTGGTGTTTACTGAAAAACCATTTTCTCCCTCGTTTTGAATTGTGTAGGAAGTGAGTTTGGCATTTTCGTGAATAAATTTTTCGCTTAAAAAATTTGTAAATATTTTTTCGGAGCCTAAAATTAATTGTTGTTCAATAATTGTTGCTTCGGCATTTACACCTAGTTCAATAATGTTTCTGGGGTTAACCAACGATTGTGAGG
>CANFQR010000163.1 GCA_947449125.1 Bacteroidota bacterium
GCGATGTAACATCCGGGCTAGGTGTAATAACTGCCGCTGCAATTAAAATAACAATTACTGCATGTTTACGGTATTTACGCATAAATTGGGGTGTAATTAATGTCATGCGAGTTAAAAAATAAACCAACACTGGCATCTCAAAAATTATCCCAGAAACCAAAGTCATGGTGCTTATTAAAGAAATATAATCATCAAATGTGTTTTGGGTTTGGACAATTCCACTGCTTGATACTTGGTAGCTAATTAAGAAATTATAACTCATTGGGAATAATAAAAAATAACCAAAACAAATACCTATCAAAAATAATATTGAAGCAATTATTACAAATATTTTTACCGGACCAATTTCTTTATTTTTTAAAGCGGGACGGATAAATTTCCATAATTCCCATAACACAAAGGGGAAGCCAATAATAATACCGCTTAAAAAGGAAATCCACATGTGGTTAAAAAATTGTTCGGATGCGCTTAATGTTTGAAGGTGTGCAGGTTTAATGGTTAAACACATTACATCGCCTGCGCCAACCCTATAACCCAAGCTGCATAAAGCTTTGTATGAAATAAAATCCTGCCTTAAAGGCCCGAAAATAATAGTATCAAAAACAAAGTCATTTAAGCAAAACGCAGCAATAGCAAAAATCATAATTACTGCAGCGCTCCTCACTAGATGCCATCTAAATTCTTCCAAATGCTGAAGGAAAGACATTTCAGATTCGCCGGTTTTTGTTTTATTATTTGAACCAAAAAAAGCCATTTTTTTTACAGGGTTAAATTTACGTTAAAACCAACTGATTTCAAATCTTCCCAAAATAAAGGATAAGATTTAGAAACAACTTCCGGATTTTGAATACAAAGTTCTTTGCAAAGAATAGCTAATGGTGCAATACTCATAGCAACGCGGTGATCGTTATATGTGGAGACAGTAAACGTTTTTGTTTTAAGGGTTTCAATATTATTATTAACCGTGCTGTTATTTATTGTAAGCGAATTGTCAGTAGCTTCAATTAACGCTCCAAATTTTTCTAATTCATTTTTTGTTGCAAAAATCCTATCGCTTTCTTTATGTTTTAATGTGTTTAAGCCATTTAAAGTAGCTTTAATGCCTAAACCAAAGCAGGTCACTGCAACTGTTTGTGCAATGTCGGGACAATCACTAAAGTTGTAGTCAAATTCAAGACAACCTAATCCAGTTTTTTTAATAAAAACACATTCGTTTTTAAATTGTGTGGAAACTCCAAATTGACTATATATTTCGGGTAAAATGCTATCTGCCTGGGTTGAATTATTTTTTAAACCTGTTAAGCAAAGCTCTAAATTTTGACTAAGGGCTACTATACTATACCAATAGGATGCAGAAGACCAGTCTGATTCTATAAAAAAGTTTGAGTTATAAATTTTAGAGATGAAATGTTCAGAAATTGGTGAGATTTTAATATTATTATTTTCTATAACAACTTTTATTCCTGTTTTAGTCAATAAGTCTATCGACATTTTTACATAAGGCCATGAAACTGGTTTGTTTTTTATACTTAATTCTAAACCATTCTTTAAAATTGGTGAAATTAATAGCAAGGCACTAATAAATTGACTACTGATACTCCCATCTATTTCAATGCTTTTTCCGCTTAAGAAATTACCTTTTATTTTTAATGGAGGATAGTTTTCGTTTTCTGTATAATTTATATCTGCCCCCATTTTTGTTAAGACTTTAACCAGCTCACCAATTGGTCTTTGTTTCATTCGGTCAGATCCTGTTAGTAGCCATTCTCCTTTACGTATTGATAAAAAAGCGGTTAAAAAACGCATATCTGTACCCGCGTGACCAACATCAATAATTGCATTATTACTAGTTGAAATTTTTTTAAGGGCATTTTGTAAAACTTCGGTGTCTTCAGAATTCGAGGCGTTCTCAAATTGTAATTTTAAATGTAATACCTCATTTAAAATTAATAATCGGTTATGAATACTTTTTGAACCAGAAAGTTTTATGGTTGAATTGTATAATTTTTGAGGCGCTTTTATTGTAAGCATTAGGCAAGGTTGTTATAAAAATCTAATCCTTTTTTAAGATGTGTTTCTTTTACATCCACATTAATTTTACAGGTACCTATGCTGTTAGGTAAGGAAAATAAAAATTTATTTTTTGTATTTTTTTTATCGTGAACTAATGCATCTAATAGTGAAGTTGCATTTATAGCATTGATTGGCTTTGAATCAAAAACACGTTTAAGAGTTGAAACTATTTCGTTTAATTCAGTTTTTGAAAGTAGCTTTTTTTGGTAGGCAATATGGCTTTCTATAAACATACCTATTAATATAGCTTCACCATGTAATAACTCATCACTTGTTTCAAGTAAAATTGATTCGATGGCGTGTCCTATACTGTGACCAAAATTCAAGATTTTACGTATGTTATTGTCAAAAGGATCTTTTTTTACAATTTTATTTTTCAGTAAAATGCTGTTGTATATAATAGCATTTAAATTAGTCTCAATGCTTCCAGATTTTAATTGCATCCAAAATTTTTTATCGCATACAAGCGCTATTTTAAATATTTCTGCCAGGCCATTATAAAAATGTTTTTTTGGCAGTGTAGACAGAAAATCGGGATTTACAAACACGGCCTCAGGCTGAGCAAATGTGCCCACAGTGTTTTTAAATCCGCCAAAATCAATTCCTGTTTTGCCGCCAACACTTGCATCTGCCATTGCAAGCAGTGAAGTTGGAATAGTAATAAATTTTATTCCTCTTTTGAAAGTAGAGGCACAAAATCCGCCTAAATCACTTACAACTCCGCCGCCCAGGTTTATTAGCAATGAATTTTTATCAGCGTTATTTTCAAGTAAAGTTTGCCAGATGTGTAAACTAATTTCGATTGATTTACTGGCTTCTCCACTTTCTATTTCAATAATTTGTGCAGTATTAAGTTTTGGACAGTTGCTGATTAATTTTGCTAAGCAGCAGTGCATGGTGTTTTCATCGCACAGAATAAAATAAGACGAAAATTTATTTTTAGTTACGAAGGCTGATATACTTTTATAATTGTTTGTGTTAATTTCAATAGTATAACCTATAGATTTAATTAATGCCATAATCAAAGTTAAATGAAAAATAATAAACCTAAACTAAATTGGTTTTTAAATAAAAGGTTTATGGTTATTAAGGCAATTTTTAGCCTTCTATCCAATTACTAATAATTGTTTCGCCGTATTCCGATAAAATTGATTCAGGATGAAATTGCACTCCGCAAACATCATGTGTTTTATGTCTAACGGCCATAATGTTATTGTTATTATCAACAGCGGTAACAATTAAATTTTCAGGTAAGTTAGCTCGGTTAATGACCCATGAGTGGTATCTACCAACATTAAATTTATTTGGACAATTCTTAAATAATTTATCGTCATTAATAGTATTTATTGGTGTTGCCATCCCATGGCAAACTTGATTAAGGTTAGATAATTTGGCACCAAAAGTTTCACCGATAGCTTGTAAACCCAAACAAACGCCAAATATAGATTTTGTTTTGTGATAGTGATGTAAAAGCTCCGGCATTATCCCTGCGTTTTTTGGAAGACCAGGACCCGGTGAGAGAATTATTTTGGAGTAAGAATTTACGTCTTGTAAAGTAATTTTATCGTTTAAAACTACATCAAATGAAATTGTGCTTATTTTTTCTATTAAATGTACTAAGTTATAAGTAAAACTGTCATAGTTATCAATTACAAGTAGTTTCATGAAACAGAAACGGATTTAATTTAGAAAGTTACGCCTGTAGTGAAATAAAAAACGGAGTGTATTTAAACTCCGTTTTTTTATTTTTCTTAGTTACCTAAATCTTCAAAGTTAATATCTGAATTTGAAGAATCTTTTTCTGTGTACTCTGACCTTGGTTCAATTTCAGGCGCGTTCTCTTTTATGTGATTTATAGACTCATTTAAACCTTCTAAAAATTTTTCAAAATCTTCTTTATATAAAAAGATTTTATGTTTTTCGTAACTGAATTTACCATCAGTACCAAATCGCTTTTTGCTTTCGGTTATCGTTAGGTAGTAATCGTTTCCGCGTGTACTTTTTACATCAAAAAAATAAGTGCGTTTTCCTGCTCTTACAGATTTCGAGAACAAATCTCCATTTTCATTTTTTTCAAATTCTTCTGACATGATTCTTTTAAATTGATATAAGACAAATATTATAAAAACTTTTTAAGGTTGAGCGCAGTGTTAATAATTCGCATTTATTGTTAATAGCCTCAGCACACCATAAACTTAACAAAAATTGAACTAAAAGTTTTTGATTTATAACTTTTATGATAGTATACATCTACTTGAAATTTTAAGCAAACTTTTAGAATCTAGGCTTAGTATAATTTTTAATAAATTTTTTTTATTTGAAACTATTCTTCAGTTTCGAAAAAATTTAAATTCACTTTTATTTAAGTTTTATGCTACTTCGGTAGTTAATTATCAATACCATTAAAATATTTTTGATACATTTTTTTGTTCTTAAAATAAATGATGCAGAAACAACCAAGTATTAAAATAGAATAAACTGCATATGAACTGTGTACTGTTTTGTAATAGGTTGAATGATTTATTAATAACCACATAATTGTGGAAACAAAACCGGCAAATGAAATGCAGGCAGTTAAATTCTCTCCTGTCCATTGATGAAATCGGTTGATGTCTTTTGGAAATTTATAAAGTAGCGCAATTAAATCGGCTTTATAGCCTAAATACGTATAAGCAATAAATTCGTTAAAAGTATATCCTTTTTCAGCAGGGAGCAAATTCTTGGATTTGAAAACGCTTAAGTAATAAGTATAAATTAAATAGATAATGAGAAGACTGAGAGTTATCAGTAAAGGCGTCCATGTCATTCCGAAAATAGAAGTAAGTGGATTAGATTCTTTATTTA
>CANFQR010000164.1 GCA_947449125.1 Bacteroidota bacterium
ACGCCCGATGAGTTAACAAAATTTGTTCCGGTAACTAAAGCCAAAGATAGTAAAATGTTACTCACCCAATTTGATAACTCTGTTGCAGAAAGCGCAGGGCTATTAAAAATGGATTTTCTTGGCTTAAGAACACTAACGATCATTAAAGACGCTTTAGCGCTTATTAAAAAAGTTAAAGGTGTTGACTTAGATATTGAAGCTATATCATTTGAAGACACATTAACCTTAGAATTATTTCAAAGAGGTGAAACAAATGGCATTTTCCAGTTTGAAAGCCCGGGAATGCAAAAGCATCTCAAAGATCTTAAACCAGATAGTTTTACGGATTTAATTGCCATGAATGCCTTATACCGTCCGGGACCTATCGCTTATATCCCTAATTATATTAATCGTAAACACGGTCGCGAACCAATTACGTATGATTTAGAGGGAATGGACGAGTTTCTTAAAGAAACCTACGGTATTACCGTTTACCAAGAACAGGTAATGAGGCTTAGTCAAAAGCTTGCAAATTTTACCAAAGGTGATGCCGATACCTTGCGTAAAGCTATGGGTAAAAAACAAAAAGATGTACTTGATAAAATGAAAAGCAAGTACCTTGAAGGCTGCATGTCTAATGGACACGACCCTGAGGTGGCTGAAAAAGTATGGAAAGACTGGGAAGCATTTGCCAGCTATGCTTTTAATAAATCACACAGTACTTGTTATGCTTATTTAGCTTTTCAAACAGCTTATTTAAAAGCCCATTACCCTAGTGAATTTATGGCTTCGGTGCTTAATCACAGCGGCAATATTGAAAAGATTACTTTCTTTATGGAAGAATGTAAACGTGCCGGCATAAAGGTGCTAGGTCCCGATGTAAACGAGGGTTACGGTAAATTTAGTGTTATGCCAAATGGCAACATTCGCTTCGGAATGACAAGTATTAAGGGCGTAGGCGAAAACGTAGTAAATGCTATTATTGAAGAAAGAGATAATAACGGAAAATTCAAAAACGTTTTTGATTTAGCTTCAAGATTAGACAGCAGAGCAATAAACAAAAGAAGTTTAGAAGGTTTGGCTCTAGCTGGCGCCTTCGATAGTTTTGAAAACATTATCCGGTCAATGTTTTTTAATCAGGATAACGATGGTTTAACTTTAACCGACAAAATGATTCGTTACGGCAATCAAAAAAATTTAGGCAACGATACATCTCAGGCAAGTTTATTTGGTGAAGAAAATGAAGTTGAAGTTTCCGAACCGCAATTGCCTAAAACAGAACCCTGGAGTGCTTTGGAACAATTAAGCCGAGAAAAAGAAGTGGTAGGTTTTTTTATTAGCGGCCATCCGTTAGACCCCTACAAACTAATTATTAATCATAAGTGTAATGTAAATTGCGCCCAATTAAAAACTGGGCTCGAACCATATAAAAATCGTGATATTGTTTTTGGTGGAATTATATCAGGATTTGAAAATCGTACAAGTAAAACCGGCAATGCCTTTGGTAAATTAATAATCGAAGATTACTATGGCACAATAGAGTTAATGTTATTTGGAAAAGACTTTGTTGAATACAATAAATACATGGTTCAAGGTTTATTTGTTTATGTTAGGGCAAAAGTTCAAGAACGCTACAACCAGCCAGGAAGCCTCGAAATTAAAATTAATAAAATTGAATTACTTAACGACGTAAAAACAACTGCCTTCAACTCAATACGTTTAAAGGTAAGTTTAGAAGAGGTAAATGAAAATTTAATTGGTAAACTTGACAGATTAATTAACGAAAATGCAGGTAAAAGTAATCTAGAATTTTTTATTGAAGACGAGGTAAATAAACAAAAAGTAAAACTCTTCTCAAAAAAAAATAAGGTTGAAATTAATGACAATTTCTTACTTGAATTAGATAAATTAATTACAATTAATTACGACTTAACCTAAACTGTTATATATCTTATAGAAAAGTAAACTATCAACTAAACTTCTAATTGATAGTTTTACAACAACCACAACCTTTTCATTTAATCAAAAAATACCCCTTAATATCTCTTAAAAATAAATTATCTTTACCGCCTAATATTTTTATGTAATGATTTCTGTTAATGGTGTTACGGTTAGTTTTGGTGGCTACAATCTTTTTGATAATATTTCTTTTTTAATAAACCCTAAAGATAGAATTGGATTAGCCGGAAAAAATGGCGCTGGTAAAAGTACACTCTTAAAAATATTATCAGGGAATCAAAATCCAACTAAGGGCGAGATTGCCATGCCAAAATCCTGCACAATAGGTTATTTACCTCAAGACATGATTCACCAACATGGCAGAACTGTTTTTGAAGAAACTGAAACGGCATACCAAGAAATTCAAAAGTTAGAACTACGTATTAACGAAATAAATCATCAGCTGGAAACCCGTACCGATTATGAAAGCGATGCATATGCCAAACTAATCGAAGAACAAACGGATGTTTACACAAGATTAGATTTGTTAGGAGCAGGCAACAGAAGCGAAGAGATTGAAAAAATTTTAAAAGGACTTGGTTTTGAAAGAAAAGATTTTAACCGCCAAACAGCCGAATTTAGTGGAGGGTGGCGCATGCGAATTGAATTAGCGAAATTATTACTGCAACGCCCAGACATTTTGTTGCTTGACGAACCTACTAACCATTTGGACATTGAAGCTATTATGTGGCTTGAAGAATTTATGGAGACTTTTCCTGGTGCTGTAATGCTAATTAGTCACGATAAGACCTTTTTAGATAGTGTTACTAACCGAACAATTGAAATTTCCAATCAAAAGATATACGATTACAAAACAAATTATTCGCGCTACCTCATCTTAAGAAAAGAACGTAAAGAACAACAGGAAAACGCCGCGAAAAATCAACAAAAAATTATTGATCAAACCGAAGTTTTAATTGACAAATACAGAGCTAAAGCCAGCAAAGCAGCATTTGCTCAATCGTTAATAAAAAAATTAGATCGTATGGAGCGCGTTGAAGTTGACGATGATGATAATCTAAGCATGAATTTTAGATTTCCTGCGCCTGCTCATAGCGGTAAAATTATATTAACGGTCGAAAACGCAGGTAAACATTATGGCCCTAAACATATTTTTTCAGGAGCCGAATTTATTGTTACCAAAGGAGAAAAAATTGGTTTAGTTGGTCGGAATGGTGAAGGTAAAAGTACCATGATGAAAATGATTGCCAAAAAAGTAGAACATGATGGAACTGTGCAATTAGGACACAGTGTAATGATGGGCTATTTTGAGCAAGACCAGGAAGAAAAATTAGACCCTAAAAAAACAGTTTTTGAAACAATTGACGAAGCAGCTGTTGGCGAAGTAAGAAAGCAAGTGAGAGGCCTACTCGGCTCTTTCTTGTTCAGAGGCGATGATATAGATAAAAAAGTGCAAGTGCTAAGCGGAGGAGAACGCGGACGTTTAGCTCTATGTAAATTATTATTAGAGCCTTATAATTTGCTATTAATGGACGAACCAACCAATCACTTGGATATAAGATCGAAAGATATTTTAAAAAGAGCTTTAATTGATTTTGAAGGAACAGTAATAATGGTAAGTCACGATAGAGATTTCATGAAAGGAATTTGTAATCGTTTATTTGAATTTAGAGATGGTATGGTAAAAGAACATTTATGCGATATCGAAGAGTTCATGCAATTGCGTAAAGTAGAGCGTTTAAATGAATTAGACCTTGATAAAAAAGTGTCCAAAGAAATTAAAGAATCTAAAAAAACAACAACTACTTCAAACGATGCTGAAAAAACTAATACTGAAATTGAACAAAAACAAATTAAAAATCAATTAAAAAAAATTGAAGACACTATTGCTGAAATTGAATTAAAAATAAAAAGTAGCGACGAAAAATTAGCAGACGAAAAACAATATAATCAATTGATAAACGATAAAGTTTTTTTCGAAAATTATAATCAGCTGAAACAACAACTCGAAATTGAAATGCAAAAATGGGAAGAATTGAGCAGCAAATTAATTTAGTTTAAATTACAACTTATAGTTATAAATCCTTCACCTCATATACATGAATATTAAAAAGCACATTCCAAACGCAATTACATGTGGAAACTTGTTATGTGGATGCCTAGCAATTATAAAAATATTTGAAGGCAATTTAATTTTGGCTTCTTATTTTGTTGGTACAGCTTTAATTCTAGATTTTTTTGACGGATTTACTGCTCGCATTTTAAACGTAAGTTCACCCATCGGAAAAGATTTGGACAGCCTTGCAGATCTTGTAACCTTTGGTGTTGTGCCAGGACTAATGATGTTTAAAATTATTGAAATAATTAGAATATTAAACCTTTCAACAGGTTCGGCAAATTCAGATATCGGGGCAATTGGTATAGAAAACCCTGTTTATTGGCCACCTTATTTTGCATTGGTAATTCCCATTTTTTCAGCTATTAGACTAGCAAAATTTAATAACGATACCCGTCAAAGCGACTCTTTTATTGGTTTACCAACGCCAGCCAATGCCATGTTTATTTGCTCTTTACCATTAGTTTTTAATTTAGATTATTTGTTTTTTGAATCTGAAAATAATTTTTTGTTGAGTAATTTAATATTGAACCCAACTGCATTAATTGTTTTATCCTTACTTATGAGCTTTCTTCTCATAATCGAATTGCCCCTTATAGCCCTAAAATTTAAAAATTTTGGATGGAGCGATAATAAAATTAAATTTATTTTTACCGCACTTTGCATAGTGTTAATTCTGTTTTTTCAACTAAAATCATTACCCCTTATTATAATTCTTTATATCTTGTTAAGTATTGTGAATAATATATTTTTCAAAAAGAAAGTTTAATTCTAATTTTGTTTTAATTAAAAAAAGAAAAATGCCAAAATTTATTGCAGATATTGATGTAATGCCTCTAAAAGCATTATTAGATCCACA
>CANFQR010000165.1 GCA_947449125.1 Bacteroidota bacterium
AGGTCGTTTAAAACCTGACGAAGCTACCGAATTAAAGGCGCTCTTCTTAAAAGATTAAGAAACTATTTAAATTTCATAAACTTAAATTATCAGTTCTAACGAAATCGAAAACTATCTTTTCCGAATTATCAAAAACCAAAGTCCTGTTTCTTCACCACTTCTCGACTTCGCTCGAAGTGACAGAAATTGAAAAAAATTAATACAATTTTTACTGAGAGTTCTTGTCAAGCACATAATGATCGTAATTATTCCAGCATTATGCTGAACTTAATTCAGCATCTCAAAATTAAAACATGAACTAAAATTTATTTTCTAATACTTAGATTCCTAAACAAATAAAAAATGACTTGTTTAAAGACGTTTTAGAGATTTTAATTCAACAAATTCTTAAGAAACTTTAAAGGTGTCGGTTCGAGCGAATTCAAGAACTAATTTTTATATTTTTTAATTAATTATTTATTGTTTTTAATATGCAAATCCCATCTAGATTTTGGTCGTTTATCATATTGCCAATTAAATCCTTTTAACCTCGAATTTTCAATAGTTACCTCTTTTAATGGTGTAACTTCTCCGTTAACGTTTGGTTTTAAAGTAACCCTATCAATCTCCTCATTTTTAAACCACATATTAATTTCTGTGCACGTAGTTTTATTAAGTGCTGCTAGTTTATTTTTATTATTTACAAAATAAAGTAGTTCAGCATTTCCTGAAATAATAACTTTTCTAATTGTATCAGCTTTTATAAAGCCTTCTATATTTCGTCCGGATAACTGATTGTATTTATCGATACTATCTGCTTGATTAATTAAAAAACAATTACTTTCTAATTTAAAGCCATTAATGGAATTTTTACCTATAAAAATTTTGATGAGCTTTGAAATAGCTTGCGATTTGCTGCTCCACAAAACAGGATTCCTGAATAATTGCAACAACGAATCTTTTGTATTAAAAGAGGCAGAATCTGCTTTAGCTTGTAAATTAGTCTTAAAAATTTTTACGTGATGGTAGGCATTTAAAAAATTATTTACAGAGTCTAAATCTCTATGATAAAGTGTATCTGCTGCAATAAAAAGTGTATCGTTATCTACAATTCTGGCGTAAACAGGATTTTTAGTTATTAGAGCTTCAGATTTTAGTTGTTTAAATTCGGCAAAACCACCATAAATAATTGATTTTTGTGAAGTATCAATTAATCGTATATTTCTAAAGGCTCTTCCAATTTTTGCATTTCTATCGTAAAATAAACTGTCACCGGTTAATTTTTGTTGTGCTGTAACCAGCAAGGCATTAACACTAAATTGCGCTTTTTCGTGTTGCGTATCGTACCAGCCGTTTTCGCAATAAATGTAATCCGATTTACTTAAAATTATACTCGGCCCCAAAAAATAAGACGTTTTTGATAAAGTATTGTATCGTAATGTATCTGATTTCATTTTATAATCTGGATTTGTAAGCTCGACATCGTAATGAAAGGCAATATCTTTTGAAGATGAGTAATAGTGTCCGTTTTTACTAACTAATGTGTTTTGTTTATTTACAATTGTTCCTCCATTATAATAATTCGCTATTGAGTTACCTACATCAAATGTTAAAAGATTGGTTGTTAAAGTCATATCTTTTTCAATGCATTTAACGTTATTTTCAAGTATTGCCAATTTAGTTTTACCATCATAAAAAAGTTTATCGCCGGTAACAGTAATGCTATCTCCTTTAGTAATTAATATATGACCGGTTGCCTGCATTTTACTTTCTCCGTCAAAAATTAAAGCAGAGTCACAATTTAGAATTGCACCATCGTGTTCGCAAATAACATTACCGGTTAAAATTTTTGCATTGCTTTTAAATTTATCAAAAGACAAACTGTTGGCATGTTTAATGGTAATTGTTTTTTGAGCAGTGGTAGGTGTGTTTACAGATGATATACTTTTATCTTTCTTGTTTTGTGCAAACGAAAACAAAAACAAAAAACTAAAAAACAATATGTAATTGTATCTTTTATACATTTCGTTTAGTTGGCTGCCAAATACTGGTTTCAACACCCTTAACAAACATTAAAAATCCTTTTAATAAAGCAAGATTCATTAAATAAAAATGGCTAATAAATTTAAATAACGATAATTTAAATGGAGAAATCATATTAATTAAAGGGAATAAAAGGAACAAAACCTGAATTAAAAATAATGCTAAAAACAAGTAATAATAAATAGCCAATACTCCTGAAGAAATAAGACAAAAAATTAAAAAGAAGGGAGTTAACCATCTTAATACTTTATGCGACCAAAATGAAAAAGCAATGCCTGACCAAACGGGGAATAATAATTTTTTGTATCTAAATAAATTTTGAAAATTACCTATTGAAATCCTTATTTTACGTTTAAATTCTTCTTTAGCTTGAGTAGGAACATCTTCAAAACAAACCGCATCTTTATCAAAAACTACATGCTTACCTTTTTCAATTACGTTTAAAGTAATGTAAAAATCGTCCATAAAAAAATTCTTAGGTACCGGCGAATAATAATTTTTCCTTATAGCATAACAACCACCTTCGGCTCCCATAACTATATTCCATCGCTTATATTCGGCATATTTTATTTTGTTTTCAATAACTATATAAGATTTTTCTTGTTTTGCAATGCCCAAATCAGAATCAGAAACCTTTATAATATTTGAACAAACTAAGGCATTTGTTTGATTTTTAAAATGACGTATTAAATTAAAAATGGTATCTTCTTTAAAAATTACATTGGCATCGGTTAAAATAAAAACTTCTTGAGTTGCTGTTACAGATAGTGAATTAATTATGTTTGCCTTTCCGGTTCTGCCGGCAAAATTTATTAGTTTAATATTTTTAAATTGTTTTTGTAAATCATGTATAATTTGATTGGTGTTATCTGTTGATGCATCGGAACCAATGTAAATAGTTATTTTAGAAATTGGGTAAGTTGTTTTTAAAACAGAATGGATTTTTTCACCAATTACCTTTTCCTCATTATATGCAGCAATTAAAATTGCAACCTCGGGTAACTCATCATTTAAAGTGTATACGTCTGTTTCATTTTTTTTCTCTTTAGAAAATGTTAGCATCCATAAGGGATAAAACAAATACGTTTGCAAAATAAAAAATGCAGAAATAAAAAAAAGTATAATAAGGCAGTTAGTCATTCAAAATTGTATTATAAAACTGAACTAATTTTGAAACAACATTTTTATTATCAAAGTTTTGATAAGCAAATGCTGTAGCATTTTTTTCTAAATCTATTCTTTTTTCGGGATTAGTTAAAAGTTCAATAACAGCTTTACAAAAATCGCCAACATTATCAGCAATTATCAAATCATTTTGTGGATTACAATAAATTCCTTCTGCTCCAATTGATGTACTAACAATTGCTTTACCATAAGCCATACCCTCAATTATTTTAATTCTTAGTCCGCTTCCAGACAGTAAAGGAACCACCATTATTTGATGTTGTTCATAAAAAGACTTTGCATCGGCAACATTTTCTATAACCAATACATTGGGCAAATTTATTTGCTTAAAACTATGAGGCATTCCTCTACCCGCTATAACAAATTTAGCTTCAGGAACAGTTTTAGAAATTTTATTCCAGCAGTTATCTAAAAACCATTTTACCGCTTCCTGATTTGGCAACCAGTCCATTGAGCCAAAATAGAAAATGGTATTGGTTTTTAATTTTACATTTTGTTTTGATTGATAACTAAACACATTTACGCCTGTTAAACAGGTGAATAAACGTTCTTTAAAACCTAAATCTTTAAATAAATTATTATCGTAATCTGTAATAGGAACAATGGCATCAACCTCATTTAAAACATTAATTTCAAATTTCTTTAATCTGTTGTTCTGTAATTTTAAATAATAGTTTACAAGGTTTGATTTGGCATTGCTTAAATGCCTCTCCCATATTTTATGTTCAATATTATGTGCTCGTAAAACAATTTTGGCTTTACTGTATTTTTTTATTGTTTTAAGGTAAACAGCCATAAAAACGCCTTCTAATTGAATAATGTCAAAAGAGTTTTTAGTTAAAACATCAACTAATTTAGTTTCAAAATCTTTAAAATAAAACCTTGAGACAAAATAAGATTGTGATGAAAATAAATTTATTAAGGCACCAATAGCTGATGTATTTGTATTTTTATACACCGAACTATAATTTGAATTTTCTTTAAAGGCAGAAGGAACTTGGCCGTCGGGTTTAAAATGTTTTTTGGTATTAATTGTAAGTAAATTTAGTTTAACATTATTTTCAATAAGACCCTGCGCCATATTATAGATAGCAATGCTACTGCCATCGTTTGCAGGAAAAGGAGCTTTATTAGATAGTTGCAAAATACTAAGCACTTTTTTTCTTTTTAAATAATTTATCGAACCAAATAAAATAAACAGTTACATCAAAGATAGCCGAATCTTTGGCTGCCTTGTAAGTTAAAAAAATACTTACTGGTAAAAAAATAACTAATGGCATCCACATGGCTTGCCAAACTTTAATTTCTCCCTCGTAAGCCAAACTTGTATAGGCTTCGGTTAAAATAAAGTAAGCTAAAAAAAAGAATACCGCAATTACAACCGGTAAACCTAATCCTCCTTTTTTTATAATGGCTCCTAAAGGAGCACCAACAAAAAACAAAATAATACAGGCAAAACAAACAACAATTTTTTTATGCCATTCTATATTTAATTTATCTACTGTTGCTTTATCTACTTCAAAATTTTGAATAGCTGAGTCAATGTAACTTGAAGCTGATCTGGCTATATTTAAGGCGTTTTCAACACTTCTTGCGTAATCTGAATTATTTAAACTATCGTAAAATTCTGTAATTGATATAGATTTTTTGTTTTTAGATAAATACACAAAATTTGATGTTCTGCCATAAAAAAACTG
>CANFQR010000166.1 GCA_947449125.1 Bacteroidota bacterium
ATCACCAATAGTAATTCCAATATATGCCACCATAATTGGTATTTTTCCTTCTTTGGGTGCATCAATCATGCCAAGAGCCTTACACATTTCTGGTGCGAATTGAACTAAAAAATACATTGCAAACCAAACAGGGACAGCAATTAAAATAATATTTAAATACTTTAGTAATAAACTTGGATGTGAAAAAAGGTAAAAGAAATTTCCCTTTTTTATGGTTTTATCTTCTTTTAATTTGGTAAACATACCGCTTTCAAAAACACCAATTCTCATAAATAATAAAAGTAAGCCTAAACCACCACCAATAAAATAACTCATTCGCCAATTATTTAAAGCAATGGTTGTTAAACCTGCAATTACAGCGCCAAACAAACCAACAGAAGCCACCACAGTTGTGCCAAGTCCGCGATCTTCCTTTTTCATGGTTTCACTTACTAAAGTTATTCCCGCCCCTAATTCTCCTGCTAAACCAAATCCCGAAACAAAGCGTAATACTGAATACCAAAATGTATCATTAACAAAACCATTTGCAATATTAGCAAGAGAATAAACCAGAATACTACCAAATAATACGGTTAACCGCCCTCTTTTATCGCCTAAAATTCCCCAAACTATTCCGCCAACTAACATGCCTATCATTTGATAACTCAATAAACTTGATCCAATTGAGGCTACTTGTAAATCTCTTACTGCTTTATCGGGATAAATTGGTTTTAGAATTTCTTGTAGACTAGCAACCCTTTCCATACCAAATAAAACCAAATCATATATGTCTACAAAATAACCAAGTGCAGCTACTATTATAATTTTATTTATGGCAGATTTTTGAGATTGATTGTTCATGAAATTACTGCTTAATTATTTTTTTTGTAACAAAACCAATTTCTGTATTTAGTTGAAAAAAATAAATACCACTTGATACATCAGAAAAATCAAATTCAATTATATTATTTTCTAAAAATGAAAAATTTACTTTAATTACTTCCCCTAAAACATTAATAATCTGAAATTTAAACATTTTTAATTCAGCATCTACTTTAGTTATTTTTAGTTTGGTATTAAATGGATTTGGATAAACATTAATTTTATCTATCAGACTTTTTTCACTAATAGAAGTTGGTATAGCGCACATGTTTGGAATTCCCCAACCTTTAGAATTGTTTGGCGCTGAAAAATTTGATGCTGTTTTTTTTAATGTATCTAAAACTTTATAGCTACTAAAAGTAGGGTGTGCTTGCCAAAAACAGGCCATAGCTCCTGCCAAAATTGGACAAGAAAACGATGTGCCATTAGCTTGAAAACAATTTCCGGATGTGCCCAAACTAACCCAAGCATTGCCTCCTCGAGCAAGTAAATCTGGTTTTATTCTATTGTCCGCAGTTGGACCTAATGAGCTAAAACTCGTTACATTGTTCAAGCTGTCAATAGCACCAACTGTGCAAATACTATCTGCATCTGCAGGAATGCTTATTTTTGGCCAGGAACTGCCTCCTCCATTCCCGGCTGAATTTAAAACTAACAATCCCTTTCTGGCAGCTAAATTTGCAGCAATACTCATTGGAGCTGTTTTTCCGTTTAATGTTGAAAAAGTATGGTTTTGCGATGGATTATCAAAAGTTGTATATCCTAATGATGTGCTTAAAATATCCACGCCTACACTGTCAGCAAATTCTGCACCCCTTATCCAATTGTATTCTTCAACTAATTTTTCGGTATTGGCGTCCTCGGTTCGTAAAAGCCAATAATTAGCCCTAGGAGCAGATCCCATAATAACATTTGGCTTGATGGCTGCCATACAAGACAACACCATAGTTCCATGAGCGTCATCATCATATACATTAGTTCCTCCAGACACAAAATCACGGGTACCTAAAACCCCCCCCCTATTAAACAAACTATCAAAAACCGGATTGGCATTTGCGTTAAGAAAACCAGCATCTAATACGGCTATTGTAATTCCTTGACCTCTAAATCCTTGATTATGAATACAATCTAAATTTAATTGTTTGGTTTGCCAATAAGAGCCGCCATAATTAAAAGTACTGGTTAAATTTGTTCTTAAGTTTTCTTTGTCTTCGTTAACAATTGGCTCTGTAATTTTTGGAATATCCAATTTAAAACGATTTACTAATGACGAATTTAAAACAAAAGAAAAAGAGTTTATCGTGTTTAAAACCAAAGTGTTAGTAACCGATACTACTAAACCGTTTAACCATTTAGATGCATAAACTACCGTTGCCCCAGAAACAGCATTTATTTGATTAATATATGCAGGTGTAACCGGTATATCTGTAAAATGAATCGGTATGTTATAAGTGATTCGTCGCTGAATAGATGCGTTTGATAAAAAAGCTGAAGGGGTTGAAATGGAATAAGGCGATCCATTCTTGTCAGATAATTTAACCCAATAATTAATTTGAGAAAAAGATGAATTTAAAAGAAGTAATAAATTAACTACAAAAAATATTTTTTTTTTATTCATAACCATAAGAAATAAAAGTTTGTTTATAAATAACTCCATCCTCTATTCTATCTTCAATAGGTATATTAGGTAAAATATTATTAGAAGTAATATCTGTTATTTCTCTGTAAACCAAACCTATATCTTTGGCATACTTTTCAATATAATTTTGATATGAGATGAGTGTTTTTAAACTTTTTTGCTTCACCATTAACACATTCTTTAACTCGGTTGTGCCGATTATTTCAGTTTTATTAATATAATCATAAGAATAAAGCCATTTCCCGATCAAATTTTTAGCATTTCCGTCCCACTCTGAATATTGCTTAACAGGAAAAATTAATTTTGAGTATCTTACATTACCTTCAACAACCTCAATACTTTTATCGGTGGCATTAACCATCCATACTTCCTTAATTGTCCAGGGTATGCTGTCATAAGGCTTTAATGGAGTATATTTTTTTATAAATCTTTCTAATCTCAAAGCTTCTTTATTTTCGTTATCTATAAAAACTTCCGATATTTTTTCTTTGATTTGATACTTAATTGAAACGGTTGTTTGAGATAAGCTATTAAAAATTGTACTATCAACATTATAAATCACATACTTACCAATTGTTTTAGGGTAATAATCTAGGCCAAGCGACAAAGGGCTAATAGGTTCTTTTTTCTTTTGGCACGAAATTAACACAACACTTAAAACAAATAACGCTAATAATTTAGTTTTCATACTGTTAAGGTTTAAAATTAAAAATCATAATCTTTATAATCTCTTGTAAATTCGGCGTCTTCAAACTTTGGATTTACTTGT
The DNA here is from genome assembly GCA_947449125.1 of Bacteroidota bacterium. GTDB lineage: Bacteria > Bacteroidota > Bacteroidia > B-17B0 > Aurantibacillaceae > Aurantibacillus. The sequence goes on from CANFQR010000166.1 coordinate 3,270, forward strand.
AAATAGTGATAATTATATTCTTCAAACAACCCTTTATCGTCAAATATCTTTAAACCTACAGGTACAAAATATTGTTTATCAATATACATTACTACAGTTTTACAATACCAAGTAGGAATTTTAATAACATCCCCTTTATTGAGTAAATCAAAATAATCATTAAACTTTGGATTTTTTTCGAGTATCATGTATTCCGAAATGTAAAATTTACGGGCAATAGATGTAATGCTTTCATTATTACCGATTGTATAATTAACATAACCAAAATCTCTATTATCAATAGTTATTTTGTAACAATTACGATTATTTATTTTTTCTTCTCCTGCCAACTTAAAAAAATCATCAAACTTATCACCTAATTTATTTTTATTATACTCAATAACCGAAGCAAAATAATCGTAGCCCATTTCGTTTAAAGTGTGGTGTTGGTCCTGACGCATTAAATTACCCATTGGGTCAAGATTTAAATTAAAAAAAGGAAATGAGTTGGGTTTTACTAAAGCCTTGCCGTTATTTTTTCCTTGCAACCATAATAATTCAATCCCTTTAATATAAAGGTAAATTAACCTGGGGTTTCTATTAAATTTTACATTACTCTCATAATAATTAAATCCTTTTTTACCACGCTCGGTAATTTTTAAGTGATATTTTAAACTTTTTATTTCTTTAATTGACTTTAAACTTTTAGTAACTATCTCATTACAAGTATAATCTGTATTTTGACTTAAACAATATAATTGAACATTAAAAAGAAAAAAAACAATAATCAGGTGCTTAACTTTAGTATTCATATAACTACAAAAATAACATTATCCAGTAAATTATTGTCAAAATAAATTTATATAAGTATTTAATTCAAAAGCTTTTAAATTAACTTATGTTTAACTAACTTTAAGGCATATTTAGTATAATTTAAATGAACGTTCAACAAATAATTATTAAGGGGATAAAAAATCAACTATTCTCCCATAATTATTTGGTTTTACCTGAATTTGGTGGATTCATATTAAAATCAAGCCCATCACACTTTTCAAATTCGGGTAATTTATTATTACCACCTTGCAAAACCTTAAGTTTTAATTCGCAATTAAAGCAAAATGATGGTATTTTGGCAACTTGGTTGCAACAAAACCTAAACTGCACTTCAAGTGAAGCTTTAAGTAATTTAATTGATTTCTCTGAATACTGTAAAAGTGTTTTAGCATCCCGCAGAAGATTAACATTAGATGGATTAGGTTTTTTTTATTTAGATTTTGAAAACAATACTTGCTTTGAACCACAACTCGATACTAATTTTTTAATTGATAGTTTTGGATTAACACCAATTTCGTTAATTGAAATTGCAAACGAAGAAATTCATAAAAGCAAAAAAGAATCGGAATTTGTAGATAGAGTTTTGAATGATAGTATTAATAATAACGATGTTGTCATTAAGAAAAAAAATTATAAGCAGTTAATTGTACCAAGCCTGATTTTGGTAACAATATTTAGTTTATTGGCTTTAGTTATTACAAATACAAAAATTACCGGGAATTTAAAATCTGCCGTTTTTGGAACAAGTAATAATGGCATATATACTCCGTTTGTTTACTCTAAATTAAATTTAGCAAAT
>CANFQR010000167.1 GCA_947449125.1 Bacteroidota bacterium
CATTTCCATTATGAACCGTTAACAGCGAATCTAAAAAGCGAGGCATAAATTCTCTGTCAACATTTGCAATGTATTCTTGCAACATAGTATTACACAATTTTATATCTGTTTCTTTATTGAAATTTTTAAATGGTAAAACAGGTTTCAAATCTTTAAACAATGCATCAAATTTATTTTCTTTACCTGACTGTTTCTTTTTTAATTCGCTAAAAACTGGCGCAAAACTGGCAGCGAATTTAAATGCATCAATACCCCATAAGCACTCGGTAAAATAATCATATTGTTTGCTTAAAGGGGCATATTCTTTGTAAACTGTTTTTAATTCAATAAATAAATTAGAATATTTTTCTTTTTTAGCTAGGTCGTTTGAAACTGCGTTCAAAAAATCTAATTCTGTTTTTTGTTTTTTGTATACAGCATCAGATTTTTTTAAACCAATCATTTCGCCACTCCACTTTTTATAGGCATTTGCAATATTTGCATGTTTTGATGTATACATTAATCGTAATGTATCATTCTTTTTCATGTCTGCTTCAATAATATCTAAACGCTTTTCACGCAACCCAACTCTAATAGGGTCTTGTTGATTTATTAATAAATCAACAGCATAAGATGTTAAATACTCTTGCGTTCTTCCAGGAAAACCATAAACCATAGTAAAATCGCCTTTCTCGACACCTTTTAATGAAATTGGAAATGAATGCAATGGCTTGTAGGGAATATTCTCCGAATTAAAATCTGCCGGTTTATTTTCCTTATTGGCATAAATTCTAAACATACTAAAATCTGCATTATGTCTTGGCCAAACCCAATTATCTGTCTCACCACCAAATTTACCAATACTTTCAGGAGGTGCGCCAACTAAACGGATGTCCTTAAAAATTTCTACAACAAACAAATAATATTCATTTCCGTAATAAAAAGGACGAATAAAGGATTCATAATGATTATTTACTTTAGCTAATTTTTCAAGAGTTTTTATATTTACTTGAATAACAGAATCTCTTTGAATTTCAGAAAATCCAGGTTTAATGTTCTCCATTACTTTTAATGTCACATCCTCAATTCGTTTGATAAAAGTTACAGTTAAACCAGGGCAATTTATTTCCTCAGAAGATTTCATAGCCCAATACCCATTTTTTAAATAATCATTTTCAACACTGCTTAAAGCAGCAATTGAAGAAAAACCACAATGATGATTGGTTAATATTAAACCTTTGTTTGAAATAATTTCTGCTGTACATCCTCCTCCAAAAATTGCAACTGCATCTTTCATGCTAGCCTTATTAATACTGTAAATTTGTTGGGCCGATAATTTAAAGCCATTTTTTTTCATGTCTTTAATGTTTAAAGCCTCAATTAACTGTGGCATCCACATACCTTCATCGGCTTTCGCAAACAAATTAATTAATACAAAAACAGTAAGTATTTTTTTCATGTAATTATTTATTAGTTTAATTTAAATTTATAGCTGATTATTTTATTAATCCTGCCATTTTCATGGCGTCTAATTTTATTGCACTGTCTAATGATATTTGTAAATTGTTACTTTTTAAAGTAGATTTTTTTAATAAAGTAGGTACTTCCCTAATTTGTTTAGCAAACATCTGAATTTGTTTGTTTCTTTCATTTCTTACATAAAATACTTTTGGAGAAGTATATAAATCATATGCATCGTTAATAAAATTATTTCCGAAAATTGGCAAATTACCATCAGAATACAACAACATAATTACTTGATTGCTTTCAATTTCCGATTTTAAATCAAGTTCCCAAACCTCCACTTTCTCTCCTTGTTTTGGTGACGGAATAACACGGTTAGCGTAATACCAAAACTGACCATTTGCAAAACAATTTTGTCCCACACCCATATAAACTGGTCCATACCAGTAACTATCAGAAATTGTGAGCACACGCGTAGTATTTTTTAAGCTATCATTTTCAAATTGAATTTGAGGGTAAGCTAGTTTCATATTTTGCGCCGGATTGCTAAATAAATTCATACTTTTTAAAACATCAGCATCCCTGCTTCGGGCAGAATCTACAACGTCTATTGTGGTCCATTTTATAGATGGCATATCACAATGATGCAATTTTTCAATATGCTTAATTATTGTATCAACAGCAATACATTCGCCATAATAACTCCAATGATGACCAAATTTAGGAAAAAGAGGATAAGGAGAAATTGGTTTTAATTTATCAAAATAGGTATAAAGATCAAGATAATTTAAACCTATTATTTTACTATTTGAGACGAATAAGCTATGATTGGTGTTTTTAGTCACGTGCTTATACTTGTCTTCAATAAATTCTTTGCATGACGAACCTTTACCGGGAGCATAAACTAATAATAAATCTATTCCCTTTTTGCTTAGAGTATCTTGCAGTACTTTTGCTTTTTTAAGCATTGCTTTTATTTTATCTTCTTTTATTAAATCATCGCCAAATGCTGAAAAAATATAACTTTCACTAAACACGTAATCATCTTTACCAATAACAAAACCATTTACACGAATTTGATTAAACATTTTGTAACAAAACTGATTATTTAATCGAACCATATTTTCTTTATAAGCCCAATGATCATTATTATAATCATCAGCAGAGGTTTGATATGAGGAATTTAACCAGTCTGAGAATGAAAATTTTGGTTTTTCATCAGATATTACCAGGCCGGTTAAATTAGGTTTATTATAACTAATATCTTCTTCGCCTTCGCGCGATTGATACTTTAAAACAGAATAAAGTAAAGGCCATGATATAGCCATTAAACAAATTACTAATTGCACTGAATATGTTTTTTGTTTAACCGACATTAAAATCTGAAATAAATAAAAGGATTAAAATCTAATGCCGAAATATAACTTAGCGATATATAAAACAAAACAACGCTTGTTAAAACTGTAAGCCATCTGGATGAATTTGAAAACTGCTCGCCATATAATTTAGTTTGAAGAATTTTAGTTTTATTAAAAATTGCAAAAAAAGAAAATAAAAATGCCAAAGTAACCATAAAGACAAAATCATTATTCATTGCAAATTTGCCATCGGTAAAATTAAAGGAATACATGTTTTTAATAACATTGAATGCAAATCCTAAATTTTCGTTCCTAAATAATACCCAGCCTGTAATTATAATTATAAATGTTATTGGTACAGAAATAAATTTGCCAGCTTTCTTAAATAAATGACCTAAAAATAATCGTTCCATAACTAAAAATAAACCATGATAAGCGCCCCATAAAACAAAATTCCAGCTTGCTCCATGCCACAAACCTGATAATAAAAAAACAATAAATAAGTTTCTGTATAACTTAACGTTAGAAGTTTTATTTCCACCAAGTGGTATGTATAGGTAATTTTTCATCCAGGTGCCTAAAGTAATATGCCACCTTCTCCAAAACTCTGTGATGCTAGATGATGTATAAGGATTATTAAAATTTTCGGGGAATCTGAAACCCATTATTTTACCTAGTCCTATAGCCATATCGCTGTAACCACTAAAATCAAAATAAATTTGAAACGTATAAGCTAAAGCACCTGTCCAAGCTGCTGCAGTATCCAATTGCTCAGGATCTAATTTAAAAACTGCATCAGCCTGCATACCTAACGTATTAGCCAATATTGTTTTCTTAGCAAGTCCTAAACAAAAAATTAAAAAACCACTCAATTTTATATCTGCTTTATAATTTTTTTCGCGATTAGTTATTTGATCTGCAATATCATTATAACGAACTATTGGACCGGCAATTAACTTTGGAAATAATAAAATATAGGTTTGGTAATTCCAGAAATTTTTGAGTGGTTTGTGCACACCCCTATAAACGTCAATTACATAGGTTAAACTCTCAAAAGTGTAAAAAGAAATACCAATTGGCAAAACAACTTTTACCCAAGAAATTTCGGTCCCTAAAATCGCATTAACATTATCAATAAAAAAATTACAGTATTTAAAATAAAATAGTAAACCAAGGTTTAAGCATAGTGAAAATACTAATAATACATTTTTAGCCTTTTTAGTTTTTTGATTCTGCATGGCATTAACCAAAAAATAATCTAAAAAAGTTGTTGCAAGAATTACGAAAATAAATTTTGGACCTCCCCAGCTATAAAAATAAATGCTAGCAATTAAAACAACTGCATTTTTATATTTATTAGGGGCTAAATGATAGAGTAATAAAAATACTGGGAGAAAATAAATTAAAAACGTTATACTGCTAAAAACCATAATTAAATAAGGCAAACAAAAATAAGATTATTTAAGAATGCAGCAAAAGTTAGTTTTTAGGATTTTCAAGGGAACAATCTATAAATGTAATGAGGCTTTTTTAGCCAATAACTCCTCTTCAGTTTCGACATAGTCCTCATCAGAAATACAGCAGTCTACTGGACAAACTGCAGCACACTGAGGCTCATCATGAAAACCCTTGCATTCTGTACATTTATCTGTAACAATATAATAAACATCCATATTTTTTGGGGTTTGAGGATCGCTTGCATCCACTTCTACTCCGCTGTTATGACCTTTAAATTTTCCGGAAACTCCTGTTCCGTCTGCAAAACGCCATTCGGCACCACCTTCATATATTGCATTATTAGGACATTCAGGCTCACATGCTCCACAATTAATACATTCGTCTGTTATTTTAATTGCCATTTTTTTACTTAGTTTTGTTATTTAATCCGTTACAAATATACTATCTAATATGATGACTTTAAAACAAAGGATTGAAGGTTTTGTTCAAGTAGGCTTGTTTATAAATAGACATTTTTCAGAAACAAAAATTGCGGATGAAATAAAATTACATGAAGGATTGGATAAATTAATTGAAGTTGCACATACCTATAATAATTGGTTTATACCTGAATTTGTAAA
>CANFQR010000168.1 GCA_947449125.1 Bacteroidota bacterium
AGTAATTAATGCAGCTGAGTATGATAAAGATTAACTAATTGCATAATTAAACTAAAGTACTAAGGTTTTTAATCATTTAATTTTTTATAAGAGTCCTCTTCCTCAAAGTAATCAATTATTATCCCGTCTATAGGGTTTACTTCAATTTCTCTTAATTCATTTTCAAAATCTAATCTAATCGCGTTAGATAAATATAATTCCCCATCGCGCGAAATTCTTACAGCATTTAGTTTTTTACCTATAACGTCTTTCCACATCTTTGTAGTGGAGGCATCAATGGCATATACCTTTATTTTTCCTTCAAATTCATTTTCTAAGGCAATTGCAGCTGTTTTATAATTAAAATCTATAGCATCCAAACCATCGCCCTTTTCATTACATCCAATGGTAAGCTTTTGTTTGTCGGTAAATAATAAATCAACGTTATCAATAATTTCAAATATTTCATTCGGATTTAATTTGTTTTGCCACAAATGACAAATTACTTTTTCAATTGTTTTTCCTTGGGCGCTTACAAATTTTGCTAAGGCTTCGTTACTAAAATAAGTGTTGCTATTTTCGTTTTTCATTTTTTAATTTATTAAAGTTCTGTTTCCCAATTCAATGATTGCCAATTTTTTTATTTCGCCTTTTTCAATTTCAAATCTTATTGCAGTTTTAGTTTTATGAAAACCTTGAATGCCTGCAGCTCCCGGATTAATGTGTAGTAAATTTAAATCCTCATCAAATATTATTTTTAAAATATGCGAATGTCCGCAAATGAATAGCTTTGGTTTATGTTTTAATAATTCTGATTTTATTTTAGCCGGATATTTTCCTGGATAGCCTCCAATATGTGTTATAAATACAGAAAGATCTTCGCAGGTAAAAAATAAATTTTCGGGATAATTACTTCTTACGTCAATATCATCAATATTTCCAAATACAGCTCTTAAAGGCTTTAGTTGTTGAATTTCTAAGCATAATTTATTAGATCCGATATCTCCGGCATGCCATACTTCGTCGGAATAATTAATATGTTTAATAAGTAAAGGGTCTAAATAATTATGAGTGTCAGATATTAGTAAGATTTTTTTCAAAATAAATTAATTCAAAAAACCTGAAAGAAATAAAATTAGTATAAAAAAGGTTTATTATTGTCGTTATTCTATACCGAAATAAGAAATAATGGACTGCAAATCTTTATCGTTACTAAATTTTAACGTAATGCTGCCTCCACCTTTAGAGTTTCTCTTAAATGTATATGAATTATTGAAAATTTTCTCTAATTTTTTTGTTATAGTCTTATCTTCAATTGTTAGAGGTTTTTCTAATCGGCTTATTTTTGGTGTAACTTTTATTTTTTCACCTCTGGCTAAATCCTCAATTTGTCTAACCGACAAATCTTGTTCTATAGCCATTGCAAAAATGGCTAATTGTCTGTCTTCATTATCAATGTTAATTAAAGCTTTAGCGTGACCCATGGTAATATCTCTATCACGCAATGCTTTTTGAATAGGGGCAGGAAGTTTTAGTAAACGCAAAAAATTTGTAACCGTACTACGTTGCTTTCCAACTTTTTCACTTAATTTTTCTTGCGTTAAATCGCATTCATCAATCAATCGTTTGTATGATAATGAAACTTCAATAGGATCTAAATCTTCTCTTTGAATATTTTCGACTAAAGCCATTTCTAACATGGCTTGATCATCTGCAACTCTTATGTATGCCGGTACCTCAGTTAAACCTGCTAATTGAGACGCTCTGAATCTTCTTTCGCCAGAAATTAATTGGTATCTATCATAACCTAATTTTCTTACGGTTAACGGTTGAATGATACCATGAAGTTTAATACTATCACTTAATTCCTGTAATGCATTTTCTTCAAAATTAGTTCGCGGCTGAAATGGATTAACCTCTATATTGTTTATTTTAATTACAGATACAGAATTCACAACAGGTGCACCTTCCCCCATTTGTCGTGATGTAATGTCTGTTTTGGCATTTTCTAACAATGCACTTAATCCTCTGCCTAATGCCGGTTTTTTGTTATTACTCATTTTGTTTATTATGAAAATTAAAAATTTACAATTGATTTAAAAACCTTTATTTACAACGTTTTATATGTCCTCTCTAAGTTCCTCTTCTGATTCTGGTAAATCAATCATTCTGTCACTATCACTTATTTTTGTTAAACCATTTCTTTGTAAGATTTCACGCGCCAAGTTTAAATAACTTGTGGAACCTTTTCCTATGGCATCATGCATAATAATTGTTTTACCAAAACTTGGTGCCTCGGCTAATTTGGTATTTCGCTGAATAAGGGTGTCAAAAACCATGTCTTGAAAATGAGTTTTTACTTCTTCAACAACTTGATTGGCTAAGCGTAAGCGCCCATCAAACATTGTCAACAATACTCCTTCAATGTCTAAATTTGTGTTTAAATGCGATTGAACTATTTTAATAGTTTGTAATAATTTACCCATGCCCTCTAAGGCAAAATATTCGCATTGAACAGGAATTATAACGCTATCGGCTGCAGATAAGGCATTAATAACGGTTAAGCCTAATGAAGGGCAGCAATCTAAAATAATAAAATCATACTTATCTTTTATCTTATCTAAAGCTTTTTTCATCATGTACTCGCGATTGGTAAGATTTACCAATTCTAATTCAACTCCAACCAAGTCGGCATTTGTAGGTAATAAAAATAAATTTGGTGTGTCTGTTTTTAAAATAACATCTTTTGGGTTTACGCTATCAATTATGCACTCGTATAATCCGGCTTTTACATTTGCAGGATCTATTCCTACTCCTGATGTAGCATTAGACTGAGGATCGGCATCTACCAATAATGTTTTATATTCTAAAACAGCCAAGCTTGCTGCTAAATTAATTGCGCTTGTTGTTTTACCTACGCCACCTTTTTGGTTTGCTATTGCTATTATTTTTCCCATTTTTTGGTATTAAGTTGTGTTTATTTATTTTGAAATTGTTTCACCTATTTTTAACAAGGTTAAATTTTTACCAGCTCGTTCAAATTTTAACTGCGCTTCATTTTTGTCAATGGTTATATACCCAAAAGTATCGTAATGCATGCCAATAATTTGTTTGCAATTAATAAAATCGCAAGCAATTATGGCATTATCAACTCCCATAGTGAAATTATCACCAATTGGTAAAAATGCAAAATCTATACTTCTGTAATTTCCAATTAATTTCATATCGTAAGTTAATGCAGTATCTCCAGCATAATAAAAATTGCCTTCTGAACTTTCTATTACAAATCCCATTGGGTTTCCTCCATAGGTTCCATCAGGTAAACTGCTACTATGTTTTGCATCTACACATTTTATGCTTCCAAAATTTAGCTTTGTTTTACCACCAATGTTCATTGGATGAATATCGGTTACTCCTTTTTTTTCTAGCCAAACATTTATTTCCCAATTACAAATCACTTTTGCTCGGGTGTGTTTTGCAATAAATTCTGCATCTGCTATATGGTCTTCATGACCATGAGAAATTAGAATGTAATCTGCTTTAATTTTTGTTACATCAATGTTTTTTGCTAGGACATTATTGGATATAAAAGGGTCAAATAATAAATTACTTCCGTTAATTTCTACTCCAAAACATGAATGTCCGTAATAAGTAATTTTCATAGGTTAAAGCAAAAAATAAATGACTTGTTTTGTTGATTGTAAATTTAAACTAATTAGGCATTTTTACTGGGCATAGTTTTTAACAAAAGCAAAAAAGAATGTAGTATAGTGTTGATAATTTATTTTATAAAATAAATGTTAAACTCCGTATAAATGAATTTGACTTTAAATAAAAAACAGATTAGGTTATTGCATTTAAACTAAATATTTTTTAAGCCAAGTTGAGTTTAATTTTTCTTCCCATTTTTCTAATTCGTTTTGATTGCTTGCGGAAGTATTGTATATTATTGTGTTTTCAGTAAGTATATTTTGAGAAATTAGTTCTTTTACTTTTGATGCGTGTACAACCTCTATTTGATCTTCTTTTTTTAAGGCAACAAGCAATCTATTAAGTAATTCTAAGTTAAATTGTTTCTCCAAATTTTTTATAAATCTTGTTAGTTTGTCAATACTGCAGCCACTTGCGCTTGTGTTTTCTTCATCTACTTTAACAATAATTATCCTTTCTCTAAAAAGCTCAAAGCTTGAACTTAATTTTTGTTCATGCGCAGTCCATTCCGAAATAAAATTATTTCCTTGTTGGATTAATAAATTAATTTCTTCTGTGGATAGTTTTTTGCTTACTATAAAAGTCCAAACTTTATTCATGTATTAAAAAATTGGATGTACACCGGTGTAATTATGAGGTGTGATTTTTTTTAATTCGTCCTTAATTTTTTCTTCAATATTTAATTCATTTATAAATTCTATTAATGAATTTTGAGTTATTTGTTTATTTGTTCTGGTAAGTTCTTTTAATGCTTCATAGGGTTTTGGATAACCCTCGCGACGTAAAATAGTTTGAATTGCTTCGGCAACAACAGCCCAATTACTTTCCAAATCGTGAGCCAATGCTTTTTCATTTAATATTAATTTATTTAAACCTTTTAAAATACTTGAGAAAGCGATTAAGGAATGTGCAATTGGGTTTCCTAAATTTCTTAAAACAGTGCTGTCAGTTAAATCTCTTTGTAATCTTGAAATTGGCAATTTTGCTGAGAGATGTTCAAGTAAAGCGTTTGCAATACCTAAATTTCCCTCTGCGTTTTCAAAATCTATGGGGTTTACTTTATGCGGCATGGCTGATGAGCCAATTTCTCCGGCCTTTAATTTTTGTTTAAAATATTCCATGCTTACATAGGTCCAAATATCCCGGCAAAAATCAATTAAAATTGTATTAATGCGTTTTAATGCATC
>CANFQR010000169.1 GCA_947449125.1 Bacteroidota bacterium
AGACGGACAAAAAATGAGCAAGTCTTATAACAATTTTATTAATTTATTTTTGCCAGAGAAAGACTTAAAAAAAGTTATCAATAACATTATTACTGATAGTAAAGGATTGGAAGAGCCTAAAAATCCCGATACAGATACTATTTTTAAATTATACGCTTTACTAGGTTCAGAATCACAAACTAATATAATGCGAGAAAATTATTTGAAGGGTGGTTTTGGTTATGGTCATGCAAAAAATGCCTTATTCGAATTAATTCTTGATAAATACAGCGAGCAGCGAAAAACATATAATCATCTAATGGCAAATAGCAACTTATTAGAAAAAGAATTAGCTATTGGTGAAGAAAAAGCTTCCAAATTAGCTAACGAAAAACTTATGCATGTAAGAGAAGCTGTTGGCTACAATTAATTATTCAACCCAACTCTTATAATATTTTCCGTCATCAATCTCCATTGCCGCCTCAGTTACCATAAGCGGTTTAAAGGTATCTATCATTACTGCAAGTTCTTGAGTTTCTTTCTGACCAATACTTCTTTCCATTGCTCCCGGCGCTGGCCCATGAGGAATTCCTTTTGGATGTAGTGTAATATGTCCTTGTTCGATATTATTTCGGCTCATAAAATCACCATCAACATAATATAACACTTCATCGCTGTCAATATTACTATGGTTATATGGTGCCGGAATGGATTGTGGATGATAATCATAGAGTCTTGGGCAGAAACTGCAAACCACAAAAGCTGAAGTTTCAAACATTTGGTGCACTGGCGGTGGCTGATGCACTCTTCCTGTAATTGGTTCGAAATTATGAATTGAAATGCCCCAAGGAAAATTATACCCATCCCATCCTACCAAATCAAAAGGATGAGTTGCATAAATCAACTCATGCATCATGCCTTGTTTTTTTATTTTCATTAAAAAATCGCCTTTTTCATCGTGTGTTTCTAATGTTGATGGTAACTTATAATCGCGCTCGCAAAAAGGAGAATGTTCTAATAATTGACCTTGAGAGTTTTTATAACGTTTTGGAGTATAATAAGGGGAAAAACTTTCGCAAAATAGTATACGGTTATCTGTTGTTTCAAAATGTAACTGATAGATCATTCCACGTGGAATAATTAAATAATCCCCATATTCAAAAGGAATATTACCCATAAAAGTTTTTAATACACCTTTGCCTTTATGTATAAACAACATTTCGTCTGCGTCGGCATTTTTATAAAAATAATTTGTTTGGCTTTTAATTGGGGCGGCTAAACCAATTTCACAATCACTATTTATTAAAAGTGTTTTTCTGGATTCTAAAAAATCATTTGTTGGTTTAATGTTGAAGCCTTTAAGTAATAAAGCTTTAATGTTTTTTTCTATAGCTATTTTAGGAGTTACATCATAGCTCCTAATTATTTCTTTAACCTGCGTAGGCCTGTGGACATGATATAACAGCGAGTCCATGCCGCTAAACCCCTCTGTTCCGAACAATTGCTCGTAGTAATGATTACCGGCTTTACTTTTAAAAACTGTATGTCGTTTTGCTGGAAAGTTTCCTAGATGATGATAAATTGGCATTATTAAAATTGTTTTTTTGAAAGCTTTGCTTTAACATGAACGCTTTGATCTATTTTTAAATCTTGGTTGTTTGATAAACCTGTTTGAATTGTTACTGTAACTCTAAACTGAATTTTATCATTAAAAATATATTCTTTAATGTTTACGTCTTGTAGGTCCATACCAAAAGAGGAAACTCCTTGCGGAATAGTTGTTTTGGTAGCAATTAAAACATCCCCCATACCGGTTGTTTTTAAATAAACATTTAAAGATTTTACAAAGTTTAAATCGCCGCTTGAAACAGAAAGATTGAATCTTGATAGTTTAATTTCATCCACCAAATTTTGAACCGTTTCTTGCTCTGTAAATTTATTTTTTGAATTTGTTGAAATTTCAGGGCTTTGAAAATCTGCAGGCACATTAACTGTAACTCCGGTTGAAGGAATGGTAACGTTGCTAGTATAATCAATATCGAACTCTACCGTTTTATCTTTTTTACAGGATAAATTGGCTACCAAGACAAAAACAAGAGAGGTCCAAAAAATTATTCTTTTCATTTATCAGATTTAAATATTCCTTAAAGATAAATTATTTTTTATTATTTCTTTAAGGTTCGGCCTCAGTCTGCTTTTATAAACAGCCAAGCATTCAGGTCCATTCTTTATTCTGCCTTTTCTGAGTTTCCGTTGTTCTTCAATAGGTAAAGCCGTTATTTTTACACATTCAGGTGTGCAGCAGCCATTCATTTTTTCGGCACACTCTGCGCATTGAATAAATAATAAATGACAGTCATCGTTTTTGCAATTTACATGTGTATCGCAAGGTTTGCCGCACTGATGACATTCGCTTAAAACATCATCGGTAATTCTTTCTCCTACTCGTTCATCAAAAACAAAATTTATTCCCTTAAATTTGCTTTCTACACCTTGCTCTTTTACTTCCTTTGCATATTGTATTATTCCGCCGTGTAAATGATTAACGTCTTTAAACCCTTTGTACTTAAAATAAGCGCTGGCCTTCTCGCAACGAATACCGCCTGTACAATACATTACTATTTTTTTATCTTCCTTACCTTTTAAATGGTTTATCACTAAAGGTAATTCTTCCCTAAATGTATCTGCATCCGGACAAAAAGCATTATCAAATCTTCCCACTTCGCTCTCATAATGATTGCGCATATCTATAACAATCGTTTCGGGATTGTCTAATGCTTTATTAAACTCTTCTGCGTTTAAATACTTTCCTGTGTTTGATGGATCAAAATCAGGGTCATTAATCCCATCGGCAACTACCTTTTCTCTTACTTTTATTATTAACTTGTAAAACGATTTTCCATTACCATCTACCGCGTGCTTAAATGGGACACCTGCAAATTGCTGATGTTGATTTAAATGTAATACAAATTTATCCCAAACATTTTCAGGAACACTCATTTGTGCATTAATTCCTTCGTGAGCTATATAAATCCTTCCGAAGCAATTCCAATCGCTCCAAATTTTAAATAATTCATCTCTTAATTCTTTAGGGTTGGCAATGCTAACATATCTATAAAAAGATATTGTTTTACGAGCTATTTTTTCTTCTTTAAGACGTTGTTTTAAAACATCTTTGTTTTCACGATTTACAAGTAATGACATAACGATAAAAATAATTGCAATTTATATTATCTATATTGTAATTAATTTTTGTTTCCCAATAAGATTTGACTTAAAAAAATTTCAAAAATTATAATTACGTTTGCAAAGATAGAAATTTGTTTACTTACTAATTAACTGATCTAAATCATGTTCAACAACAACGAAAAAATATTAATTATTGGTGCAGGCGGTCAAATTGGTGTGGAATTAACAGCCGAACTGTCTAAAATATATGGTCATGAAAATGTAATACCATCCGATTTAAAAAAACCAATTATTGAAACAGAAAATCAATTCGAAACCTTAGACGCGCTAGATGCAAAGGCTTTGTTTGAGATTGTAAAAAAACACCATATTACACACATTTATCATTTAGCAGCTCTGCTTTCTGCAACAGGAGAACAAAACCCTATGTTTGCCTGGAAACTAAATATGGAAAGTTTATTTCATGTACTAGATTTAGGAAAAGAGAAGCATATTAAACAAATTTATTGGCCAAGTTCAATTGCCGTTTTTGGTCCAACTACTCCACGCGAAAACACGCCTCAATACACGGTAATGGAACCTTCCACTATTTATGGTATTAGTAAACAAGCTGGCGAACGCTGGTGCGAATGGTATTTTAAAAAACACGGAGTTGACACGCGAAGTTTAAGATATCCAGGGTTAATTGGCTGGAAAAGTGCACCAGGTGGGGGAACAACAGATTATGCGGTACATATTTTTCACGAAGCACTAAAAACAGGCACTTACGAATGTTTTTTGAGTGAACAAACTGCTTTACCCATGATGCATATGGAAGACGCAATTAGAGCTACCATAGAAATAATGCATTCACCCGCTGAAAACATCAAAATTAGAGGGGCCTATAATTTATCGGGAATTAGTTTTTGTCCTAAAGACATTGCCCAAGAAATAAAAAAACACATTCCCGATTTTACAATAAGTTACAAACCAGATTTTAGACAAGCTATTGCAGATAGTTGGCCAAAAAGTATTAACGATGCAGAGGCAAGAAATGACTGGGGTTGGAAAGAACATTACGATTTATCAAAATTAACTGAAAACATGTTGGTTAATTTAAAGAAGTAATCAAATAGTCATAATAACCTATAGCTCTGTTTATGAAAAAAACGTTTGTCATTTCTTTAATATTTCTCTTTAAACTTACATTTTCTCAAAAGAACTATGCTCCCGGGTATATATATACAGCTACAAATGATAGTGTTTCTGGTAAAATAAAAGACAGATTGTTTTTTGCAACCTCCGGAAAAAAAATAAAATTTATTGGTACGGACGGAATAACTAAAAAATTCAACGCAAGAAATTTATATGGCTATTCAAAACTAGGGCTATTAAAATATTTATCTATTCCATCCTCAATTTTTGGAGGGCGTTTAAGGTTTATGAAAGTCATTGAAGAAGGAGATCTTATTTTATTGTCTTTTACACAAACACGCTCTTCGGGAACCTCCTATAGTTCTTCATATGGCGGATTTTCTAACGCCATGTATACCAGCCACTCAGGGTCATCAACAACTACTCGTTTTTTTATTATGAAAAGAGGGGTTAGGAATAAAACGGGAAGAATCCCTTACTTAGGTTTTAAAAACTTTATGTTGGATTATGTGAGTGATGATGCTGAAGTTAAAAAACTTGTAGAAGAAAAATC
>CANFQR010000170.1 GCA_947449125.1 Bacteroidota bacterium
AACCCTGTAAGATTTGGTGTAAAAGACGTTCAAGACCTTAATTGGAAAAATTTATTGGATGCATACAGCTGCACTGAATGCGGAAGATGCACTGCTGCATGTCCACAAAACAATACCGGAAAATTATTATCACCGCGGAAAATAATGATGAATACGCGCGACAGACTTGTTGAAGTTGGCAACAATATAGATGCCAATAAAGGTATTTTTGTTGATGATGGCAAATCGCTATTGGGTGATTATGTTTCACATGAAGAAATTTGGGCATGTAACACTTGTAATGCCTGTGTTCAGGAATGTCCTATAAATATTGATCCATTAGCAATAATTATAGAAATGCGAAGGTATTTAGTAATGGAAGAAAGTAATAGCCCAAGTGAATTAAACGCAATGTATACAAATATCGAAAACAATGGAGCACCTTGGCAATTCAGTCAGGCCGATCGTGCAAATTGGACAAACGAAAACTAAAGTTTTATTATTAAGCTAACTACATCAATAAAAAAAATCTATAATACAAGTAATAAATCGGTTAAAACAATGAGTAATTTGAAAGTTCCAACAATGGCAGAATTAACTGCTGCCGGCGAAAGCCCTGAAATATTATTTTGGGTTGGTTGTAGCGGAAGTTTTGATGATCGCGCAAAGAAGATTACAAAAGCCATCGTTCGTATACTAAACCATGTAAATATCAAATTTGCTATTTTAGGTTCTGAAGAAGGTTGTACAGGAGACGCTGCCAAACGTTCAGGCAACGAGTTTTTATACCAGATGCAGGCCATGCAAAACATTACCTTAATGAATGGTTATAACATAAAAAAAATCGTTACAGGTTGCCCACACTGTTTTAATACCATTAAAAACGAATACCCTGCCTTGGGAGGAAATTACGAAGTTATTCACCACACACAGTTGGTGCAAGAATTAATTAATCAAGGCAAATTAAAAGTAAAAGGTGGCGAATTTAAAGGAAAAAAAATTGTATTTCACGACCCTTGTTATTTAGGTCGCGCAAATGATATTTATGAAGCACCTCGCGAAGTCATTCAAAAACTTGATGCAGAATTAGCTGAAATGAAGCGCAGTAAAGCAAAAGGATTGTGCTGCGGCGCTGGCGGTGCTCAAATGTTTAAAGAAGCTGAAAAAGGAAATAAAGAGGTTAATGTTGAACGCGCTGAAGAAGCATTAAGTTTAAACCCCGATGTAATTGCCGTTGGTTGCCCGTTTTGTAATACCATGATGACCGATGGCGTAAAACATTTTAACAAAGAAGAAAAAACAAAGGTACTTGATGTTGCCGAACTTATTGCCAATGCAAATGATTTATAACCATTACTATAAACAAAGCGTTTTATTTTTATTCATTTTAATTGCGTTAGGATCTTGCAAAAATAATTCTAATGAAGAACTAAAAACAGAAACTTGTATTAACGACAGTTTAAGCATTAAATTAAATTCTCCCGAATTAAAAGCAGTTAACGCCGAACTGCTAGACAATCCCAATAGTGCCGAATTATATGATAAACGCGCAAATATATACATCTCACTAAAACAATTAAATGAAGCTGTAAATGATGCCAAACGCGCCATTAAATTAGATAGTGCCAAAGCTGATTTTTACATGACTCTAGTTGATGCTTACTATACTCAAAACAATACCCGGTTAGCAAAAGAATTATTGGAAATTATTCAGAAAAAATTTCCGGAAAACGTAGATGCGTTGCTTAAGTTAGCTGAAATTTATTATATCGTAAAGCAATACCAAAAAGGAATTGATTATGTGAACAAAGCACTGAAAATTAACGAAAGATTAGCAAAAGCCTATTATTTAAAAGGCAGTATTTACAGAGAAAGCGGCGATACAGCCAGGGCAGTTTCAAGCTTAGAAACTGCAATTGAACAAGATACTAAATTCGAAAACGCTTATATTGACATTGCTTTAATGTATGCCGCAAGAAAAAATCCTATTGCTTTAGAATACTACAACAACGCGTTAAAAATAAATCCTTATAACGATAATACAATTTATGCAAGAGCCAAACTATTGCAAGATATTGGAAAAATAGACGAAGCTATTATTGAATACAAATCCATACTTACTAAAAATAAAAATTGCGAAAACTGTTATTACAATTTAGGTGCAATTTATTTAGAAATAAAAAAAGATAATAAAATAGCTCTAGAAAATTTCACCAATGCCATCGCTCTAAATCCAAATTCTGCGCAAGCCTATTTCGCCAGAGGATATACCTATTCAAAACTTAAAGATAAAGCAAGCGCTAAAGCAGATTACAACATGTGCTTAAAAATTCAACCTAATTTTGAATCGGCAATTCAAGCGTTAAACGAACTGTAAACTATAATAATTTTAATTTTATTAGTTTTATTAGTTTTATTAAATTAATTATTAAATAAGCGTAACTCGTTTAAAATTAAATGATGCAAGCATTAAACCATAGTAGTAAAACTCTTTTGTTGTGTGCTTTTTGCTGCGTATATTTTTACACTAGTGCACAAAATTTTTATTCAACCAATCCGGAATATTTAAGTTCAAAACCTGAGAAAGATAATTTAATTTCTGATTTTAAACTCTCTTACCCTGACACCAGCATTAATAATCTTCACAATTTTTTTAGCAGAAATTTCTTAGGTAACATTGGTTTGCCTTCTCCTGACTACACTTTAAATTATGGCACTAACAATCTTGGTTTTAATTTATATGCTAATCCCTATAAAACTAATTCTTTTAACGAGGAGGATATAGAATATTTTACAACAAAAGGCCCGTATGCCAACCTCACAGGCATTACCGGAAGCAAAAAATTACAAATTTTTAATCTGCTTTTTACAAATAACTTTAAAGAAAATTTAAATGTCACTTTAAAATTTAGTCGTTATACATCGCAGGGTTTTTATTTGAAACAACAAAGCTATACCAACAATTTTTATCTTTCCGGAAATTACTTTTCTAAAAACAGACGCTTTGGTTATTATGCTTTTATTCTTAACAACGCCAATAAAAATAAAGAAAATGGCGGAATTGAGTCAGACAGTTTAAATCAAAAAACTCTACTTGAGAATAAAGAATTATTACCCGTTAAAATAACTGACGCCATTCGCGATAACAGAGAATTAAAATTGATGATAAATCCTTATTTAAGATTAAATAAAAAACAAGATTCTACTCAATGTTTAAATCACTTTATTCAGCTAAAATCAAGTTTTTCAAAAAAGTCGTTTAAATACTCTGACGAAAATATTGAAACCGATAAATTTTATTCTCTCATGTATTTAGACACGCTAAGAACAAACGATAGCACCAATATTTATACCGTCACCAACAATATTAATTATACCGCTACAAAATCAAATTTTTGCTTTTCAATTGGCTATAAAAACGAATTGAATGCTGTTTGGCAAAAAGCAGATAGCTTATTTACTAATCATATTGCCAACACTGATTTATTTTGGAAAATAAAATTTAAAAACGCCGATTCAATAATTAAAAACGAAAAAGAATTTACAAGTTATTTAAATGCACAATATATTTTTAGTGGGGCCAATAATGGCAATTACAAAGTTGAAAGTAGAAATACTGTTGTTTTTAATAAACAAAAAAACACCTACGTATTTTTTAACGCTTTAGCTGAAGAACGTTCTGCCGACTATATTTATAATTATTGGGTAAGCAACCATTTTACTTGGTTTAATAATGGTTATAAACCTCAGCAGCAAATCCAAGCTAAATTAGGTTTTCATTTAAATAACAATTTTACTGCCGATATTTTTATACAAAACATAACAAATTATTTATTTTTTAATAATGTTGCCCTGCCTGAACAATATTCAAAGGCCTTAACCAATTTTGGATTTAATTTAAAATTTACGCATGTGTTTTTTAAACACATTGGCATTAGTTTAAATTATATTTTTCAAAACACATCAAACCCAACTTACATCAGATTGCCGCAGAATCAAGGAATCGCCAAATTATTTTACACCGGAAATTTATTTAAAAATAATTTGCAACTACAACTTGGAAGTCAGTTACAAATGTATCAGAGTTTTTACAGTTACAACTATATGCCATCAACACAGGCATTTTATTTACAAGAAAATTTTAAAACTAGTCCTTACCCATTTTTAGATGTTTATTTAAATGCTCGAATAAAACCGGTAACATTTTTTATAAAAGCCGAAAACGTTCTATTTGGTTTTGCCGGAACAAATTATGCCTTTGCCCCCGGATATTATCAAACCGACAGGGCATTCAGGCTTGGTATTAGTTGGTCATTTTTTGATTAATAGAAAAATTCTCTATTCTCATTTAAGCATCATACATGATGATACTTCTCGCCTTTTAAAATGGTAAATGCCCTGTATAATTGTTCAACAAAAAAAAGTCTTACCATTTGATGAGAAAATGTCATTTGAGATAATGATAATTTTAAATTGGCTCGTTTATAAATGACTTCGCTAAACCCAAAAGGGCCTCCAATTAAAAAAACCAATCGTTTAACAGAAGCATTCTGTTTTTGAGCAATAACAGCAGAAAAGTCAACAGAAGTATATTCCTTACCTTTCTCATCTAAAATGATCAAAAAATCATCTTGAGAAATATGTCCCATTATTAATTTAGCCTCTTCTTGTTTTTGTTCGTTTTGGGTACGTTGCCTTATTGTTTTTGGCACATTAATTGTGGTAATTTCAAAAGAACAATAGTTTTTTAACCGTTTTGTATATACATCTATACCTTCCGTTAAATAACTATCCTGCGTTTTATCTATTTGAAGCAAGAGAATCTTCATTGGTTAAAAATGCGAAAAAATATTAATTTTGT